>DASXTP010000100.1:0-35774 GCA_036505355.1 Candidatus Eiseniibacteriota bacterium
GGGGGCGCCGGTTGCGGCCTGCTTCCACCGGCAGCTACTCTGCATGCATGATGGGCTTCTGGTTCGAGGTCGAGCGGTCGGTGCGCCCCTTCGAGGGCCTTCCGCTCGACCCGCTCCGACTCGCCCGAGACTGAGGCCCCGTGACCCGCGCCGAGGCCAAAAAGCGCATCCAGGAATTGGCCCGCGAGATCCGGGAGCACGACCACCGCTACTTCGCGCTCGATCGCCCCACCATTTCCGACGCCCATTACGACCGCTTGTTTCGCGAGCTGCGGCAGCTCGAGGAGACGTTCCCCGACCTCAGGCCTCCTGATTCGCCAACGCTTCGCACCGGGAGCGGGATGCGCACCGCCTTCAAGAAGGTCACGCACTTGGCTCCGATGCTGTCGCTGGAGTCACTCATGGATGCCGGGGAGGTGCTCGAGTTCGACACCCGGGTTCGTCGCGCGCTGGGGGCCGAATCCGTCCCCTACCATGCCGAGCCCAAGTTCGACGGCCTCTCGGTCGAGCTGGTCTACGAGGATGGCCTGTTCGTTCGGGGCTCGACTCGCGGCGACGGCCAGGTGGGAGAAGACGTCACCGAAAACCTGCGGACCATCCGCGCCATCCCGTTGCGCCTGGCTGACGCCGGACCGCGTGGTGGCGCGCGAGGCCGCGTGGCGGTGCGGGGCGAGGCTCTGATGCCGCTCAAGGAGTTCGAGTCGCTCAACAGGCGGCTGATCGAGCAGAGCGAGGAGCCGTTCGCCAACGCGCGCAACGCGGCGGCCGGAACGGTGCGGCAGCTCGACCCCAAGATCACCGCCTCCCGGAGGCTGGATCTCTACGCCTACGAGATCATGCACGCCGACCATGCGGCGTTCGACGCCCAGAGCGAAGTGCTCGCGGCGCTGGGCGACTGGGGATTCCACGTCGAGCAGAACGTCCGGCTGTGCCGGCGGATCGAGGAGGCCATCGAGTTTCACGCCGGGCTCGCCGAAGGGCGCGATCAGCTCGACTACGAGATCGACGGCATCGTGCTCAAGGTGGAACGCCGGGACTGGCAGGAGCGCCTCGGTGTGCGCTCGCGCAGCCCGCGCTGGGCGGTGGCGTTCAAGTTCCCGCCGCGCGAAGAAATTACGCAAGTGGTGGACATCGTGGTCCAGGTCGGCCGCACCGGCAAGCTCACGCCGGTCGCTCAGCTCAGGCCGGTGGACGTCTCGGGGGTGACGGTGAGCCGGGCCACGCTTCACAACCAGGACGAAGTGGATCGCAAGGACGTTCGGATCGGCGACACCGTGCGAGTGCGGCGCGCCGGCGACGTCATCCCGGAGGTGGTCGAGGTGATCCTCGACCAGCGCCCGCGCACCGCCCGGCCCTTCACCATGCCCCGTCACTGCCCGGTGTGCGCGGCACGTGTCGACCGGGTTGGCGCCTATCACCTGTGCACCAACGGGCTCGCCTGCCCGGCGCAGCTCGCCGGTCATCTGGGGCACTTTGCGTACCGAGGCGCGATGGATATCGTGGGATTGGGTGACAAGACCGTGCGCCAGCTCATGGAGGCGGGCCTGGTCAAGGACCTGGCCGACATCTACAAGCTCACGCCCATCGACTTGGCCGGCCTCGAAGGATTCGCCGAGAAGTCGATCGAGAACCTGATCGGCGCGATCGAGAAGAGCAAGCGGCCGCGGCTCGACCGCTTCCTGTTCGCCCTCGGCATCGATCACGTCGGCGATACGGTGGCCCGCCTGCTGGCCGAGCACTATGGAGCCGTAGAGCCACTGCTCGAAGCGACCGAAGAGGAGCTGCAGCAGATCCGCGGCATCGGACCCGAGGTGGCGGAATCGGTGCGGCGATTCTTTTCCAACCCACGCAACCGTCGGGTTTTAGAGCGCCTCCATCAAGCCGGCGTTCGTCCGCAGAAAGACAGCCGACCCAAGGGCCCCCAGCCGCTGGCCGGCGAGGTGGTGGTGTTCACCGGCGGCCTCGAGCGCCTCCCGCGGCCCGAGGCAGCCCGTAAGGCCGAGGGCGCCGGCGCCCGCGTGGCCTCGGGCATCAGCGGCAAGGTGACGCTGGTGGTGGCGGGCCCGGGCGCCGGCTCCAAGCTGGACCAGGCACGGAAGCTCGGCATCCCGGTCATCGACGAGGACACGTTTCTCGAGCGAATCGGCAAGCGGTAGGCTCCGCGGCGGATACTTTCTCCCCCGGCCCGGCGGCATCCGTTCTTGGGATGGGTTCCATGACCAACCTCGACATCGCGCGGCTCTTCCAGCGACTCGCCACCATGCTGGAGATCGACGGAGCGAATCCGTTCCGGGTCCGTGCGTACCGCGAGGCGGGGCGCGTCGTCGAGTCCCAGGCCGAGCCCATGGCGGCGCTCGGCCAAGAACCGGGACGACTGGAGGAGCTGCCCGGGATCGGCAAGGACTTGGCCCAGAAGATCCGGGACGTCGTGGCTACCGGCACCACCGCGCTTTACGAGGAGATGAAGGCCAAGGTGCCCGAGGAGATCGTGGCCCTGACCGAGCTTCAAGGCCTGGGACCCAAGCGCGTGAAGACGCTGATGGAGAAGCTGCGGGTCAAGAATCGCCAGGACCTCGAGGCGGCCGCCCGAGCCGGGAAGCTGCGCGAGCTGCCAGGGTTCGGCGAGGTACTCGAGAAGAACGTCCTCAAGGCGCTGTCGGTGACCCGAGAGTTCACGGGCCGGATGCTGCTAGCCGACGCCTGGGCCGTGGCGCACGCGTTGGCGCAGCACGTGCGAGCGACGCCGGGCGTGGAGGCCGTGGAGATCGCCGGCTCCTTTCGCCGCCGCAGGGAGACGGTCGGCGACCTCGACCTGCTGGCTTGCGGCGGCGATCCCGAAACCGTGATGCGTGCCTTCACCTCCCATGCCGAGGTGGCCGACGTGCTGGGGCACGGGGATACCAAATCCTCGGTGCGGCTGAAGAGCGGCCTCCAGGTGGACCTTCGTCTGGTTCCGCCGGAGTCCCTGGGCGCGGCACTGCTCTATTTCACGGGCAACAAGGAGCACAACATCCAGCTCCGCCGGATCGCCCTCGAGAAGGGTTTGAGCTTGAGCGAGTACGGGCTCGCGCGCGGCGACCGGACGGTGGCGGGTCGCACCGAGCAGGACGTCTACCGGACGCTCGGGATGGAGTGGATTCCTCCCGAGCTGCGCGAGGCGCATGGCGAGATCGATCTGGCCATCCAAGGCCGGCTGCCCGACCTGGTGGAGCTATCCGACTTGCGGGCTGACCTCCACATGCATACCGACCGTACCGACGGGCGCGAGTCGCTCGAGGCGATGGTGCGGGCTGCGCGGGCCAAGGGTTACCAGTACTGCGCGATCACCGAGCACTCCAAGTCGCTCCCCATGACCGGAGGCTTCGACGAGGAGCGCGTGCGCCAGTCGGTCGAGGAGATCGCGGCGGTCCGCCGAAACGTTCCAGGGATCGAAGTCTTGCACGGCCTGGAGGTCGACATCCTGGCCGACGGGGATCTGGATCTGAGCGACGAGGGGCTGAAGCGGCTGGACTGGGTCGTGGTCTCGCTGCATTCGCGCCTCAACCAGCCCGGCCTGGAGATCACGCGGCGAGTCGTCAGGGCGCTCGAGCACCCACGCGTGTCGGCGATGGGACACCCGACCGGAAGGCGGATCGGTACTCGCGAGCCGGCCGCGCTCGACTTGGAGCGGGTGCTGGACGCCGCAGCCAGAAATCAGGTGTTGATGGAGATCAACGCCCAGCCCGACCGCCTGGACCTGAGCGACCTCAACGCCCGGATGGCCTGCGAGCGGGGAGTGAAGCTGGTGATCAGCACCGACGCCCACAGCATCGCCCAGCTCGACAGCCTGCGCTACGGGGTGTTCGTGGCGCGCCGCGCCGGCCTGACCAAGCAGGACATCGTGAACACGCTCCCTTACGAACAGTTCCGGGGCATCCTCGACCGGAGTGCACGGAGGATCGCGGCCGGCAAGCCGGCGCCGGACAAAGAAGAGGCAGCGTCACCGCAGCCGGCGGTGCGGCGGAGAGCCCAGAAAGAGCCGTCCCGGAAGCGCGTGAAGACCAAGGAATCCAGGGCCAAAGGCTCGATGGCTGCGGAGAAAAGTGCGTTACGGCCGAAAGCTCAATCCAGGGACCACCGTCGGGACAATGCTTTACGAACCAGGCCGCGACCCACTCGAGCCTCCAGAGCGAAGCAGAGCCGGTCGGGCCCATGAGCCCGGACTCCACCCTTCCGTCATCCTCGAGCAAAGTCCGCTTGCTGGTCGCCGCGACATTCGCAGTTGCCATGGGGTGGCTCGAGGCGGTCGTGGTGGTCTACATCCGCGGTCTGTTGGGTCTTGCCCATGGCGAGGCCGCTCCTGCGCCAGCCGAGATCATGCGCCGGCTCAAGGCGTTGCCATGGCTAGTGCCCACCGAGCAAACTCGGGAGGCCGCCACCTTGATCATGCTGCTGACGGCTGCTTGGCTTGCCGCCGCTCGACTGCGCCCACGGATCGGGGCCTTCCTGGTGATGTTCGGGGTCTGGGACCTCGCCTACTACCTTGGGTTATACGCTTTGATCCGCTGGCCGCCGAGCCTTGCGACCATGGACCTGCTGTTCCTGATCCCACCGCACCCCTGGTGGTATCAGCCGATCTGGGTGCCCGCGACCATCTCAGGTGGGTTGGTTGCGATGGGGGCGTGGCTTTATCTGAGCAAGCCCCAGCTACGGCTGCCTGCCAGGAAATTGTAAATCAGGTAAGCAGCGGCAAAATAGTAGCTTGCGTTCACTTTTGGTCGCGTGGCCTACGGCGACGGTTGCCGCGAGGCCGACCTTGCCGTAGTCTCCTTGCCGGTCCGCCCGCGTCGGGCGGCCGCCAAAGAGGAGGGAACCTCAACATGCGCAAGGCACTTGCGTCTGCTGTCGCCCTGCTGGCTCTGACTGCTGCCACCACCCTGGCCGCCGATCTGAGCTACCCCCACGCTTCGAAGCTGCCGCTCATTACGGGGACAGTCGTCTCGGCAAGCGACTACCAGGTCGTGGTGGAGACGGATCAGGGCAAGCCGCTCACGCTGGCCATCGACTCCCGCTCGATGCTCCCTGCCGATCTTTCTCCCGGGATGTCGATCCAGGCCGAGTTCCGGCTCATGGAGAACGGACAGCATTATGCGAGTCGGATCGTTCCCGTTCGCACCGGGATGGGGGTCAATGCCAAGGCGGCCTACGGCTCGACCGAGAGTGCTATGGCGAGCCGGATGGAGACCCTGCCACAGACGGCGAGCAGCCAGCCCCTGATCCTGCTGCTCGGCCTGTTTGGGGTTTGGGCCGGCAGCCTCACCCTGTGGACCCTTCGCCCGCGCCGCGCCTGATCGCCCGGCGCGTGTTGCACCCGCAGCCCAATCCAGCAACCACGAAGCGCCTCGCCTGATGCACCGGCAGGCGCTTCGCTGGCTGGCCGGTGGCCTCTTTGTGTCCGGGATCCTGCTGCTCGGGGTCTGGGTCGAGAACGAACGTCGGGCCCGCGCCTTCCAAGCGGCCCAATCGAAGAGGCTTACGGCCGCCCTCGGGCAGGCCGAGCTCGCCGTCCGGCCTACGCTCGGTGCCCCCGCCGGCCCGGCGGGGACGGGGGCTCAGGAGCCCGGGACGGGAGTGCTGGGCCGGATCGAGATCCCGCGCCTAGGGATCTCGGCGATGATCGCCGAGGGTACGGACGCCACGGCCCTCCGCCATGCGGTCGGCCACGTCCGCTCGACCTCCCAACCCGGCGAGCCCGGCAATGTCGGGCTCGCCGGGCACCGGGACTCGTTCTTTCGCGGCCTCGGCGAAGTGCGCGAGAACGACCTCGTCCGAATCGTCACGGCGCACGGGACCTACGACTATCGAGTGAAGTGGGACGCCGTGGTGGACCCGCACCGGGTCGACGTACTCGATTCGACGGCGGTGCCATCGCTTACGCTCGTCACTTGCTATCCGTTCCATTGGGTCGGCCCCGCGCCGCAGCGATTCGTGGTGCGCGCGGAGGGAATCGAAACGACGGCCCTCGCGGTCCGCTAGCCCCGGCCCCTCGTCCCGAGCCCGGGCGAAGCTCGGGACGTTTCATGGGCCGCTGCCGGCGACAGTTGCCGGACCTCAGGGGGGTTCCCGGTCCTGCTCACGCCGATCCGTTGAAGCCGTGGGGAGCAGCCATCACCGGGACGCCCTCCAGTTTAGGGTCCTGCACCTTGGGATCCTGCCGTTTCTCGAGGTGGGTGATCAGGGCGCGCACCGTGTTGAGGTGAAACCAAGTCGTCGCGTCCAGCGCTTCATCGGCGTACCCCAAATAGAGATAGGCCAAGACGCAGGCGTCGCAGACGACCTGGAGCGACACCTCGTCGTCCCCGAGGATCCCATGCGTAAAGTCGTAGATTCGGCCGGTGTGCCGAACCAGAAGCTCGCTGAATGCGCCGAAGTCACCCTCCGACGCGAGATGCATCAAGTCGGCATCGCTCCGAATCACCCAGGCAAGGCCGACCTTCCCCGTCACCATTCCGTTCCCGATCTCACTGAGGCAATCCTGGTTCATGGATTTCACTCCTTCGCCACGCTGGAATCGGTGTCTTGCCTTGTGGGGCTAGGACTCGACCTCGATCCAACCCAGCCACTCGTTCGTCGCCCACTCGGCGTCCTGACCGAGCTGGCCACTGCCTCGCCGAGCCCCGCGCAGCGAATCTCCACCGCCCGTCGTCCCGAAAGCCTCGTGGGTCGACGCACCCCACCGCCCGCCCCGCCCTCGCCCAAGGCTCATCCATTCTTCGAGCGGATCCTCTTTCATCCCTCTGCTCCTTTCATCCCTGTCGGCAAGGGAAGGTGCCCGCGATCAGTCCATCGACCGTGTACCGACCGCCCCAGGCATCCGGTGTGCCAAAAGGGAGAGCTTTCGAAAGGCCTTGGGGCGAGCCCGACTCGGTCAAGAGCCCGGGGCCGGACGAGCGCGAATGGAATGTAAGTCTTGGCCCGAACAAGGCAGTTCCTACAAGGAGAGCCCATCGCTTGCGTCGATCCACGCACGCCGATACGCTGAGCCCCTCCCGAACTGAGGCACCCAGGACGATCCGCATGCTCCACGCGCTGGTCATCGAGGACGATCCCGACTTTCAGCTCGGCCTGGCGGAGCTGGTGAAGCAGGAAGGCTTCACCGTGGCCACCGCCGGCTCGTTGAAGGAGGCGCGTGAACAGGTCGCCGGCCAGCCGCCGGACCTGGCCCTGATCGACTTGATGTTGCCGGACGGCGAGGGGATCGAGCTGCTCAAGGACTTTCGGGAATCGCGGTCCGACGCGATCATGGTGTCCGGCCAGGCCACGGTCGGCTCTGCGATCGAGGCGCTGCGACTCGGCGCCCTCGACTACCTCGTCAAGCCGATCGACATTCCCCGTCTGAAGACCGTCCTCTCCAATGTGACGCGCATGCGCGTGCTGAAGGAAGAGATCGGCACGTTGCGCCAGGAGCTACGAAGACTGGGGCATTTCGGCGCGCTGATCGGCAACTCTCCCGAAATCCAGGAGGTCTATGATTTGGTCGCCAAGGTGGCCCCGACCGAGGCCACGGCATTGATTATCGGCGAGAGCGGTACCGGGAAGGAAGTGGTCGCGCAAACGATCTGCGAGTTGAGCCGGCGGCGTCACAAACCGTTCGTGCCGATCAACTGCGGGGCCATCTCTCCCACATTGATCGAAAGCGAGCTGTTCGGCCACGAGCGGGGCAGCTTCACCGGCGCCGACCATCTTCGACGCGGACATTTCGAGCGTGCTTCGGGCGGCACGCTGCTCTTGGACGAGATCACCGAGATGCCGGTGGAGTTGCAAGTGAAGCTGCTGCGCGTGCTCGAGACCGGAACCCTGATGCGGGTCGGAGGCGACGAGCCCATCCCCGTGGACCTGCGCTTGATCGCCGCGACCAATCGCCCGCCCCAGCAGGCGATGGCGGCCGGCAAGCTCCGCGAAGACCTGTTCTACAGACTGAACGTGTTCCCCATCCACCTCCCGCCGCTTCGCGAACGGCAGGGGGACGCTCTCTTGCTGGCGGACCATTTCCTCGAGCGGCTCAACGCTTCCGAGGGAACGTCCAAGCGCTTCAGCCCGGCCGCCCGCGATCGCATTCGGAGCCATCGCTGGCCGGGCAACGTGCGGGAGCTGAAGAACGAGGTGCAGAAGGCCTTCATCATGTCCGAGGACGTGATCGAAATGGATGGCCTGAAAACGGGCCACGGGCCGCCTCCGGCGCCGTTGGCCCATTCGGTGCCTTCTCCTCAGCCCGGTGCTTCGCTCGCCGAGGTCGAGCGCCGCCACATCCTGGCCACTCTCGAGCAATGCGGCGGCGACAAGAAGAAGGCGTCCGAGGTCCTCGGCATCAGCCTCAAGACGCTGTACAACCGGCTCAATCTCTACACCCGCGCCGCCAGCCTGCCGACCTAGAACCTCGGGCCGCCTGGCTGGGCGACCCCGTCCGGTCACTTCCCTTTGAACAATTTTCCTAGCCAATTCGTCCGTGTGGACGCCGGACGGCTCTTTCACCGCTCGCTGGGCACCCAGCCTAACCGGCTCGCCCACATGCAGCTGATGGCTCAGACCGCCCTTGTGATGGCTTGGCATCAAACTGGCAGAGCTATGCGTACGCAGCAGCCATCCGTGGAAAGGGAGGTCGTCTTAGGGCCAAGGCGAGTGGTTGGCGGGCGGGGCTGACCGGCGGGGAGTTTCCGCCGAGCAAGTGAAGCGGCCTCACTTGAGTCACTCCGCCCGCGCCACAGGCCCTACTGGAACATCAGATGACAACGAGGGCGTCGGCGACATACGTGTTGGCCGTCGCGCTCGCGTTTTTGGGCGCACGCTGTTGCGCCCCAGATCCGGGCAGAGGTCGGCGGGGGCGGAACGAGTGCCATGTTGGGCCTCGCGGTACGGTCGATCGAGGTCGGCGGTAGGGCCACGTCGATCGACGCCGACGCCGAGCAGGTCATCGCAGGGTCCCGCTCGCCCGCAACCTTTGAGACGATAGCCGCCGGCGCCGCGGCAGGGAGTCTCGCCGGCTCGGCCATCGGCGGCGAAGGGAGCGCCACGATTGGCGGAAACGGTCGGCGGGGCCGCGGCCGCCGGCGTCCTGGCTGTGCCGCTGGGCGATCCAGTCGTGCTGAAGGAAGGCACGACAGTGCGTTATACCGTGGAGCATTCGGTGGTCATGAGTGGATCGGGTCCTCCCCCTCGCAGCACCCGCCCCTACCCCGGGGGGCGGCGGCAGGCCGACGCCATCGGGCCGAGCTGAGCCCGTCTTCATTTTTCAGGGTCGTACGGGCCATGTAGGGATCTCCCGGCCTCCGCAAATCCAAGACCAGGACCCGCGCGGACACTTCCCAGCGGGAGGGTCTTCATGACTGGATGGTCGTTCCAACGCACCCTGATCACCGGGCTCATCCTGATGGGCCTGCTGGCCATCTTGAGCAGCGTAGCCTCCCTGCTCGCTTCGAGGATTCTCGTCGCCAGCATGGAGCAGGTGGCGGCCGACGTGGCTCGCGATTTGACGGAAGCGGAGAAGCTGCAGGTGTTGGGGGCGAGGAAGGTGGCGGGCGTCCGCGCCTACTTGTTGACGGGCGAGGATGTGTACGGACGGGAGGCCAGGTTGGGAAGCGCTGCCGTGCGGAACCGCATCCGTCGCCTGGAGGCCCGGGTGTCGACGCGGGAGGCCCGCGAACTCTTGGCACGGATCGGCACGAGCGAGCGCGCGCACCAAGACTGGTTCGAGCGCGCCCGCGCCCTGCGCGAGGCACACGCTCCCCGCGGCCAGTTGGCGGTGTTCGTCACCGAATCGGTCGAGCCGCGGGCGCTGGAGTTCGAGCGCGCGCTCGACGCGTTCGTGGGACGGATGGAGGGAGAGCTGATGGGGGGTCTGCAGGCGGCTCGGGCATCGGTGGCCCGAGCCCGCCGCGTCCTACAGGTGGTGACGTACGCGACCATGGTGTCGGTCGTGCTCTTGAGCCTGATCCTCCAGCTTTCGCTGAGCCGGAGCTACCGCAAGCAAGCGAGCGCGCGAGCCGTCGCCGAGGCCCGAAACTCCCGGGCCCGAGCGGCCCAGTGGGAAGCCGAGGCAGCGAGCCGACTGAAGGATGAATTCCTGGCGACCGTGTCCCACGAGCTGCGTAACCCATTGGCACCGATTCTCGCTTGGACGCAGCTCTTGCGAAGCGGCAGCCTCGACCGTGAGAAGACGTTGCGGGCGGTGGAAGCCATCGAGCGAAGCGCGAGATCGCAGGTCCAGCTGATCGACGACTTGCTGGACGTCTCGAGCGCCGCCTCGGGAACTTTCCGCCTCGACATGAGGCCGATCGAGCTGGCGTCCGTGGTTCGGGCCGCGGTCGAATCGCAGCGCCCCGCCAGTGAGGTCAAGCAGATCGAGCTGCAGCTCGATCTCGATCAGCGGCCGACCATGATTTCGGGCGACGCCGAGCGCCTCCAGCAGGTGGTCTGGAACCTGCTCTCCAATGCGATCAAGTTCAGCCCCTCGGCGGGCCGCGTCCAGGTGGTCTTGCAACGCGACCGCTCGCGGGTGGTGCTTTCAGTGAGCGATACCGGTCAGGGAATCGATCCGGCTTTCCTGCCCCATGTGTTCGAGCCGTTTCGACAGGAGGCCAGCGGGTCCGCACGGTACCACCGCGGCTTGGGACTGGGCCTTTCGATCGTCCGCCACATCGTCGAGCTGCATGGGGGCGAGATCACGGCGCACAGCGAGGGCCGCGGTAAGGGATCCACGTTCCAGGTCGAGCTCCCCACCTTGGCCATCGGTGAGCATCAGGCCGAGTCGGGGCCCAAGCGCCTGACCCTCGAGGATCGCGCCATCCCGGTCGCTTTCCAGCGGCTCGATGGAATTCGGGTGCTCGTCGTGGACGACGATCCGGGAACGATCGAGGCGGTGGCGGCCATCCTCGATTCTCGAGGCGCCGGGGTACAGACTGCGGGCTCGGTGGCCCGGGCGCTCGAAGTCTTCGACACCTGGAAACCCGACGTGGTGCTCTCCGACATCGGCATGCCGGAGCAGGATGGCTTCGCCCTGATCCGCCAGGTTCGGAAGCGGAGCAGCGACAAGGGCGGGGACATTCCCGCGGTCGCACTCACCGCTTACACTCGAATCGAAGATCGGATCGACATCCTGAATGCCGGGTTCCAGATGTACGTCTCGAAGCCGACGGATCCCAGCGAGCTGGTCGCCGTGATCGGCAGCCTGGCAGCACGCCTGGGAGCCGGGGACGATTCCAGGGTGGTGCCGCCCGCGGGCTGATCGATCCCGCCGCAGGGGGACCCGTCGCGATGGCTTCCGCTCCCCCGCATCTCGGCATCGGGGAATCGGCGCGGTACCCCGAACGGCTATTCGCCGGGGCGGACCGCTTCCTCCTGAGCCACCCATCCCGGAGCCGAATCGGTCGATTGGCGGAGGAGCAGGTGGAGCTGCCCGGCATGGTGCTGGACGTGCCGCATGCCGTAGAGCAGCAGTTCCAGAAAGCTCACTTCGCCCCATCGGAACGTGCAGCGTTCACGAGCTTTTTCGTCCGTGAGCGCGTCGATGGTCGCCCGGCACTTCTGGCGGCCATGTCGGAGATACGCGCGAAGCTCGTCCTTCGTGTACGGACGTTCGGGCAACAGCCCGGCCGGGTCCAGCTCGTCCAGCGTGAATGGCGCGGGGGGAGCAAACCCATCGACCGAGCCGAACAGGTACAAATCGAGCCAGAAGAGGGTGTGATAGACGAGGTACCAGAACTCCGGCTGACTTGAGCGGTCGCTCCACAGCCGGTCGGGGCACGCGATCAGGGTGTTCTCGAGCATGTCGATCGCTGCCCCGAACTGCTTCCGGAGGCCCGGTTTCCAAGCTCGATCCTCGTCGAGATGCCGGCCCAACGTCACCTCCCTGAGATGCGGCGGCAGTGACCAGAAGGACTCGAGGCGCACTCGTCTGGACGGGCAGTCTACCATGCCCGCTCCTTGCATCTTGCAATCCGGCCCGTCGAGAACGTGCAACATGCACGGGATGGCCGCCCCTCGTCCCCCGCCCGGACACGCTTTTCTTGTTGTCGCCGCGCGTGCCGTGCTAGCGTTTTGATCGGAATTGCGGCGCGCCCTCACCCAGTCGTCCGGAGCCTTTTTCCGGAATGAGGGCGTCGCGCGGGAACCGCCGCCCGGCATCCCGCGCTACCCGTGGGCCCTCGCGACTCGGGGGCCGCGTGGCCGTCCTTCCCCCGCGGGTCGATGAGCGCATGCGTGAGACCGGCTGCCCGCTCCGCTCGAGACCGTCCCACGCGGCAACCACCAACGGCCGTCTCACCCATCGAGATCCGCATCCATGAGAGCCATCGTCTTCGAACGGCACGGGGGCCCCGAAGTCCTCGAGCTGCGCAGTCTCCCCGAGCCCGTCCCCGGACCCCAAGAGGTGCTCATCGAGGTCAAAGCATCGGGCGTAAACCCGAACGGCTACTGGGCTCGCGTCGGGGTCAACGGGCGCGCCTTCCCGCTGCCGATGATTCCGGGCTCCGACGCCTCGGGGATCGTCCGGGCGGTGGGCGACCACGTGAACTACGTGGCCGTGGGCGACGAGGTTGTGGTGTACTGCGGCGTCTCGTGTCGCAAGTGCTTCCGGTGCGTCAATGGCGAAGAACACATCTGCGAGCAGAACGGCGGATTCAAGATCTGGGGATTCGACACCGGCCCCCATCAGGGAGCTCACGCGGAATGGGTGACCCTGCACGAGCACAACTGCGTGCCCAAGCCGAGGGGACTGTCGTGGGAGGAAGCCGCGTCCTTGCCCCTCACCCTGGTCACCGCTTGGCATATGCTGGTGACCAATGCCCGCATCGGAGCCAACGACGTCGTGCTGATCCGCGGTGCGGCGGGCGGACTCGGGGTGATGGCCACCCAGATCTGCAAGCTCCGCGGGGCGGTGGTGATCGCGGTGGCGAGCAACGAGTCGAAGGCCGAGCTCTGCCACGAGATGGGTGCCGACCAGGTGATCATTCGCCCGCGCACCGAGAACGGAGACGATCGGGCAGTCACGAGGGCGTGCCTGGCGGACGTCAAGCGGCTCACCAACCTCTACTACCGGCGCGGTGTGGACGTGGTGTTCGACCATGTCGGGGGTAGCACGGTGATGGAGAGCATCAAGGCATTGCGGCACGGGGGCGTGATGGTGACCTGCGGCGCGACCTCCGGCTACCAGACCCACGTCGAGCTGGCAAACTTGTTCATCCAGAACAAGGGGATCCTCGGCTCGACGCTGGGCAGCAAGGCCGAGCTGATCCAGGCCCTGCGCTGCGTGGAACGCGGCCAGATCAAACCGCGGGTCACCGAGGTGCTGCCGCTCGAGGAGTGCGGCAGGGCGCAGGAGCTGCTCCGCACCGGGGTCGCCACCGGCAAGGTGGTGCTCGGCCGATGAGACCCGAGGCGCAGGCCCCGCCGGAGCGCCGCGACCGGGGACACTTCTTCGAGGAGTTCGCCGCCGGCCAGCGTTATCGGCACCACTGGGGACGCACGATCACCGAGGGCGAGGCGGTGACCTTCGCCGCCACCACCCTGAACGCCAACCCGCTCTATTTCAACGCCCCGTACGCCAAAGCCCACGGCCATCCCGAGATCCCGGTGGACCCCTTGCTCGCCTGGAACGTCGCCTTTGGGCTCACCGTCGAGGACCTGTCGTTCAAGGTCGCGGGTGCCGGCAATCTGGGCTACCCGGTGATCCGGTTCCTCCGCCCGGTCTACCCCGGCGACACGCTGTACGCCGAGTCCGAGGTGCTGGCCACCGGCCCGTGGAAGGGCGCGAACGATTGCGGCGTGGTGCACGTCCACACCTGGGGCTTGAACCAGCACGGCGAGCGGGTGCTCGAGTACGAGCGCAAGATCCTGGTCCGCAAGCGCGGAGGTGCCTCGTGAGCCCGCTGCTCCAGCTTTCCGAGGACCAGCAGGCGATCCGCGACTCGGTGCGTGAGTTCGTCGACGCGGCGGTGGTGCCGATCGCCAACGAACTGGACGCCAGGAACGAGCAGATCCCCGAGCCGGTGCTGAAGCAGATGGCCTCCCTGGGCTACTTCGGCATGACGATCCCTGAGGAGTTCGGGGGCATGGGACTCGATGCCCTGAGCATGTGTTTGGTGTCCGAAGAGTTGTCGCGCGGATGGCTGTCGGTGGGCTCGGTGGGGACCCGCGGCTTCATCGCTGCGGCCGCCCTGCTGCGCCACGGCACCGCCGAGCAGAAACGCCGGTGGCTGCCGCGGATCGCGTCGGGCGAGATGCTGGTGGCGATCGCCCTCACGGAGCCGGACGCCGGCTCGGACCTGGCCTCGGTGCGCTGTCGAGCCGAGCGCACCGGGGACTGCTACCGAGTCGACGGCGAGAAGACCTGGGTGACGCTCGCCAACCGCGCCGCCCTGGTGATGCTGCTGGTCCGCACGAACGGCGATCCGTCGCAGCGGCACAAGGGGCTGTCGGTGCTGTTCGCCGAGAAGGAGCCGTCCGACGCACTCGACCCGCCGCACGTCACCGGCAAGCCGATCCCATGCGTGGGCTACCACGGCATCCGTACCTACACCATGTCGCTCGACGGGCTCATGGTGCCGACCAGGAACCTGCTGGGCGGTGAGGAGGGTCATGGCTTCGTGCAGACCATGACCGCGCTCGAGACCGGCCGGCTCCAGACCGCGGCGCGAGGACTCGGGCTGGCGCGTGCCGCGCTGGACGACGCGATCGCCTACTCACAGTCCCGCCGCCAGTTCGGAAAACCAATCTCGGCGTTCCAGGTGATCCAGCACCGGATCGCTCACATGGCGGTGCTCACGGAATCGGCGGAACAGCTCGTCTATTCGGTGGCCCGCAAGACCGACGACGGCCAGCGCGCCGACATGGAGGCCTCGATGGCCAAGTCGCACGCCACCGACGTGGCGTTCCAGGTGGCGGACGACAACGTGCAGATCCACGGCGCCTACGGCTACTCGATGGAATACAGCGCCCAGCGCTTCTGGCGCGATGCCCGGTTGCTCAAGATCTTCGAGGGCACCCACGAGATCCTACAGACCGTGATCGCCCGCCACCTCCTGGACGTGGTGTGAGGCCAATGAGATGCCGGCTGGGGCCGATCGCGACGCATATCCGCCCCGCCCAGGCGGCCATGGGAACGTACCGGGGGATCGGATGAGACACCTCACCGGCAGCCGGAACTACTTCGAGGACTTCGTCCCCGGGCAGCGGATCCGCCACGCCCAGGGCCGTACGGTGGGGCCTGAACATGCGGTGTTCACGCTCCAGTGCATGAACGGCGTACAGCTCCACTTCAACGCCGACTTCTGCGCCATCGATCCCGTGGTCAAGGAGCGTTTCGGCGGTCGCGTGGTGATCTATGGTGGTTACGTCCTCGCCTTGGTCCGGGGTCTGGCGAGCCAGGATACCAGCGAGAATGCGCTGGCCGAGCCCGGCTTCGCCAACGGCCGCCACCTGAAACCGGTCCACGAAGGCGACACGTTGTACGCCGAGTCGGAGGTGCTGGCAGTCTCCTCCGACCCCGACCCCGAGGGCGGGCTCGTGAGGTTCCTGCTGCGCGGGCTCAACCAGCGCGACGAAGTGGTGCTCGAGATCGAGCGGGACGTGGTGGTGAAGCGGAGACCCTCGGGGTGAAGCGTCGGGCCCCCGGGACGCGGAAGCGACGGGCTCGTGGTCGGACCGTGAAGGGCCGCGGTGGATCGCCGAGAGGCCTTCGCGGCACGCTCGCCTCCGGACCCGCTGCCGCGGGTACCCCCGGCTCCGGCTCGCTGCATCCAGTCGCGACTCCACCGTCCCTGGCTACGTCGCTCCTCGGACGCACCGCGAAGGCCTCTCCGCGATCCACCGCGGGAGCGCCCTCGCGCCGTGCCACCCCCTCCGGCATTCCGCTCGAGCCCTGCTACGGCCCCGAGCACCTGCCCGGGAACCTGCGGGCCGCCGCCGAGCGACCCGGCGAGCCGCCGTTCACACGCGGCATCCACCCCAGCATGTACCGCGAGCGCCTGTGGACGATGCGGCAGTACGCGGGGCTGGGTGACGCCGAGGCCACGAACCGGCGCTTTCGCTACTTGATCGCGAACGGCCAGACTGGACTCTCCGTGGCCTTCGATCTCCCGACCCAGATGGGGCTCGACTCCGATGATGCGCGCGCCCGGGGCGAGGTCGGGCGCGCCGGCGTGGCCCTGGATTCGGTGCGCGACATGGAGCGTCTGTTCGAAGGCATTGCGCTCGACCGGGTTTCGGTAAGCATGACGATCAACGCGCCGGCCCCGGTGCTGCTCGCGATGCTGGTCGTCGCCGCCGAGCGGCAGGGCGTGGATCCCGCCCGCCTCTCCGGCACCACCCAGAACGACATCCTCAAGGAGTACGTCGCGCGCGGGACCTACGTCTTCCCACCGCGACCCTCGTTGGCTTTCGCGGCGGAGCTGGTCGCCTATTGCGCCGCCCGCTTGCCACGTTGGAATCCGCTCAGCGTCTCCGGCTATCACCTACGCGACGCCGGGGCCACGGCGGTCCAGGAGATGGCCTACGCCTTGGCCAACGCCTGCGCCTACCTCGACGCCGTGATCGCGCGCGGGGTGGCGGTGGACGAGTTCGCGCCGCGGATCTCCTGGATCTTCAACACACAGTCCCACTTCTTCGAAGAAGTGGCCAAGTATCGGGCGCTGCGGCGTCTCTGGTCGTCGCTGTTGCAAGGCCGGTACGGCGCGCGCGATCCTCGCTCATGGATGCTGCGAACCCACAGCCAGACCGGCGGCGCCACGCTCACCCTCCAGCAAGCCGACAACAACATCGTACGCGCCGCCTATCAGGCGTTGGCCGCCGTGCTGGGGGGCGTCCAATCGCTCGCCCTCTCGTGCAAGGACGAGGCGCTGGGGATCCCGACCGAGGAGACGCAGCAGCTCGCGCTGCGCACCCAGCAGATCATCGCCCACGAGACCGGCGTTGCCGACGTGGTCGATCCGCTCGGGGGCTCGTACTACGTCGAGTGGCTCACCGGCGAGCTGGAGCGCCGGGCCCGCGCGCTCCTGGACGAGATCGACTCGATGGGTGGCGCGGTCGCTGCGATCGAGGGCGGCTGGATGAGCCACACCATCCACCAAGAAGCGATGAAGCACCAACGGGCCTTGGAGTCAGGCGAACGAGTGGTGGTCGGGCTGAACGCCTTCATCGACGACCACCGCCCCTATCGGGATCCAGTCCATCACCCCGACGCGGTGGACGATCGCGCGCAAGGACGGCGGCTAGCCGCGTTGCGCAGCAGTCGCGACGCGCGCCGCACAGAGGCTTCGCTCCGCGCCCTGCGTGACGCCGCGGCAGCCAGCGCGGCGGGTCCAAGCACCAGCCTGATGCCGGCCGTGCTCGATGCCGTGAGGGCCGAATCGACCTTGGGCGAGATCATGGGGACACTCAAGCTCGTCTACGGCGAGCACGTGCCGTCGACCGCCTTCTAGGGCTCCAGTCGCGCCCGCGGCGGGCCTTCCGACCGCCTCGACTCGCCGGCGGGCGGCCCCCGCGCTACCATGGGGCCCCCGGGCCACCCGCCGGGGGGTTCCGTCCGTCGCCAGATCTTCCCGACCAGGAGCCAGACCGTGACCGTGTCGACCGCTGCACGCCCCGCCGCCGACGAGCACATCCCCTACTATGGCAAGTACATCGCCTTGGCGACGGAATCCGAGGCGGTGGCTGCGCTCGAGGCTCAGCTCGAGGACATGCTGCCGTTCCTACGAGGTCTCGGCGAAGAGCAGGGGACGCTGCGCTACGCGCCCGGGAAGTGGAGCATCAAGGAGGTGATCGGGCACCTGATCGACAGCGAGCGCGTGTTCGCCTACCGCGCGATGCGCATCGCCCGTGCCGACCGAACCCCGCTGGCCGGTTTCGACGAGAATACCTACGTCCCGGCAGCCCGCTTCGATCGCCTCACGCTGAAGGTTCTGGTGGACGAGCTCGAGCTGGTGCGCCGCTCGAATCTGGCGATGTTCCGCGGGCTCGACGAAGATGCCTGGGTGCGCCGCGGCACGGCCAACGACAACGAGGTCAGCGTGCGAGCGCTGGCGTTCATCATTGCCGGGCACGGGCGACACCACGTCGAGATCCTCCAGGAGCGATACCTCCGCGGCGCCTGAAACTCAGGCAGACCCGGCGCGGCTTACATGCGCCTGCGGCTCCTGCGATCCGGCAGGTTGCGCCGTGGGCGCCGCCCGTGAAGGGACGAGCCCGAAGCGGGCGCCGCGCCGCGTGGGGGGGCGACCTTGGCGACCGTCGGCCGGGGCTCGCGACTCCCTCGGGGGCGGGTTCTCCGCGCCCGCCCGGGCGCGGAAGACGCCCGGTCCGCTCCTCGCCCTTCGCCGCTCCGGCCGTAGTTGAACCCAGAGAGGGTCACCCGCGGCACCGCGCATCCCAGCGAGCGCTCGATCGCCGCGACTTCCTTGTGCTCTTCGGGACTCACCAGCGTGAAGGCATCCCCGGCGGCGTTCATTCGGCCGGTACGGCCGATGCGATGGATGTAATCCTCGGGCGTGCGTGGAACGTCGAAGTTGATGACGTGGCTGATGTCATCCACGTCGATGCCGCGCGAGGCGATGTCGGTGGCGACCAGGACCGCGATTCGGCCCCGGCGGAAGTCGCCGAGCGCCCGCTCGCGCTGGCCCTGGCTGCGGTCGCCGTGCATCACCGTGACCGCGTGCCCGAGGCGCTTGAGCTGCCGGGCCAGCCGGTCGGCGCCATGCCGGGTTCGCGCGAACACGAGCGCGCTGGGGTCGTCGGCGCGCGTCAGGATCCGGTCCAGCAGATCCACCTTGAGATGTCGCGGCACCGGGTAGAAGGCCTGGGCGATCGCCGCCGCCGGACGCAGCGGGGGTGACACCGCAACCCGCCGCGGGTCGCGGAGCGCCTCGCGCGCCACCGTGTTGAGCTCCGGCGGCATGGTCGCCGAGAACATGAGCGTCTGCCGGCGCCGCGGGAGCAACGCCAGGATTCGCCGCAAGTCGGGCGCGAAGCCCATGTCCACCATCCGATCGGCCTCGTCCAACACCAGCACCTCGATCTCGTCGAGGCTCACCGATCGCCGGCCGTGCAGATCGAGGAGACGGCCAGGGGTCGCGACCAGAAGCTCGACCCCATGATTGCGAAGCAAGCGCTCCTGGGGCGCGATGGGCACGCCTCCGAACACTGCATCGCTCCTTACGCCGGTGAAGCGCGCGTAGTCGCGGGCGCAATCTGCGACCTGGGCCGCGAGCTCGCGAGTCGGCACCAGAATCAGCGCCCGCAGCGCCCGCGGTCCGCGCAGCAGCCGGGCGAGGATGGGAAGCAGGAACGCCGCGGTCTTGCCGCTCCCGGTCTGCGCGGCGGCGACCACGTCGTGCCCGGGGAGGACGAGCGGGATCGCGCTGCGCTGGATCGGCGTGGGTTCGGTGTAGCCGGCTGCCCGAACGCCCCGCGTGATGGGGTCGGGCAGCCCGAGGGAACTGAACGTCATGAATTCTCCTGTGGAGTGGATGAGATGAGCGGGTGCGCGGCGTTTGGCCGCGCCCGAGCGCCCACGGGCTTCGGGTCGCGCGAGCGGCGGGCCTATCGCGAGCCGCCTTGCAGACGCTTCCCGAAGCGACTGTGACGGCGCGCCAAGCGCCGCGCGCCCTCGGGCGTGGCCGCGGTCGACGGAACCTTCGTGGCCAGGGTCCCCAGCGCGAAGTCGGCGATCGGAAGCAGCACGTTGAGATTGTGGTCCATGCGCGCGTGGTGGATGCGATGGTGACGCTTGATGAACTGGAAATATCCCGAACGCTCGAGCCAAGCAGCCCCGGGCTTGTGCATGAAGTGGTGAAGGCTCTCGTAGCCCACGTAGTAGAGCGCGACCGTCACGGCCACCGTCAGAAGCAGGGGCACATACGGGAGCGCCACGCCGAGGGCCGCCAGCCACCACGCCAGCAGCAACCACGGCACGAGATTGATCGCGATGAGGGTCGGACCTCCCCACCAGGCGAAGCCCAGCGCCTCGTGCTGTTCCTCGTCCACGACGTGAAACGTGTCATCGAACTTGCAGAGCTGGTGGTGCACCAGAGTATGGGAGGTAAAACACCCTTTGGGCAGCCACGGCCGGTGCAGCCAGAAGCGGTGGAAGGCCCACTCGAAGAAGCTCGACTGAACCACGGCGACGAGGCCGAGCAGGGGACTGAGGAAGAGGATCAAGCATCTCCATGTGGGGCCGTGGCGGGCGCATCACGCCTCGGAGTCACGTCCGATCGCCTTGACCGGATCTTCGATCGCGAAACGGCCAGCAGCAAAAAGCCCGCCAAGTTCGTCCTTGGCGGACCCGAACGCAAACCACACATCCAATATCGACCGAAGACACCCGGACTATCGGCCAGCGGGCAGGAGAAGACAAGTGAATTCGGTGTGAAGCAGAGATCGCCCCCCGCGTCGCGGTCCGCGCACGCCTCCGCGCCGGCGCGGCCGGGACTTCCGTGCCCGAGGCCGCGCTGCCCCTGGGCTCCATTCCGCGCGGGATGTCAATCGACCGTGATCTTGATCGGCTTCGCGAACTGCACCCGCCCCGAGTGCGCGCCCTGGCCTCCCAAGGGGAGCAGTCGCCCGCCGGGAGCTTCCACGCGACCCAAGGGGGAAGCCTTTTCGGTGCCGTAGAGGAAGGCGGCCGAGATCGTGTACGCACCCGGTTCCGCGGGGGCCCGCAGCGTGTAAACGACCTTGCACTGCGGGTAGACACCGGCCACCGCGTCGCTCTTCACGTCCTGGATGTTCACGTAGTTGATGTTCTTCGACAGCTCCTTCACGCGACCATCCAGGAAACGGCTCTGGAGCTTGCCGTCGGGTCCGGTCACGGCCGGTGCCCTCGTGATGAGGAACCCTTCCACCTGGACGGGACTGGCCTGGAAGCGAAGGTCGGTGTCGGTCAACATGACCCCCACCACGGGCCCCGCACCGCCCTTCGTGGTGACCGTCGCGGTCAGCGGATCGAGGCGCTTCACCCGGTTGGCGGAGACCGACAACTCCACGCGGCTGTTGGCGTCCACGGCCTTGACGGCGGCGAGCAGCTTTTCGCGATCGGCGGGCGTGAGCTTCGCATAGTCCTCCTCGCCGCCCGCGATCTCGCCGTAGTGTCGCTTCTCGGGCAGCATGCCGGGCACCGCCTCGGCGGCCATGTCACGCAGCTGCTCGGCGCTCGCCGACGAATGACAGGTCGTGCAGTAAGGCGCGGCGTTGGTGACGACTCGGGGCGTCCCCCCGGGATAGGCCCGGAGCTGACTGGCCGGGCCCAGGGCCGCCACGAGGATTAGGACGGCAGACGGAAACGATCGACGGTTCATGGTCTGGCTCCTTTCGGATTCATGGGATTCACCCGGCGGAACGCATGGGGCTCGAGATCACGGCGGGCAAGGCGTTGTCCATCCGCCCTCCTTCGAGATCCCGATGACAGCCCTGGCATCGGAGGCGGACCGTGGCATCATCGAGGAACGATTTCGAGCGGCTCGCCCTGGTGTGGGTGAGATGGCAAGAGACGCAGGCGATGGAGATTTCCCGGTGGTCTGTGAGCTCATGAAACTTGGCCGTTTCCTCCGCGGTCTTCGTGCCGCGCACGTCGGTGGCGTGACATTTGAGGCAGGCCTGGTCATCGAGCCGCAGTCGCATCGAGGTCGGCTCGTGGCGGTCCCCCAGGAGCCAGCGGCCTGCGTCCCATGCCGAGAGCAGGGTCACCTGGCTCCAGCCCACCAGCCCCTCGCCGCTGTGGCAGGTGAAGCAGCGCTCCGGATGGCCGGCGCCGCCGGCGCGGTAGTGGGCCGCGGCCAGCGTGGTCGGTGGCGCGGACAACGTCCGCCGATAGAACTCCTGGTGCAGATGGCAGGCGACGCACCACCGGTTGTCCTGGTCCTTGTGTTTCACGAACCCGACCGCGGCGGCGACCCAGACCACGAAGCCCGCGGCCCAAGCCGCGAGCTTCCGTTGCCGTCGCGATGGAATGGCCGAGATGGCAGCTCCCTTCGGACGCGATCGCTCTCGCGCGGCATTCGGCAGGCCGCGCCCTATGCCTTGGCGGCGCTTTCGGGGTACAGCTTCTCGAACTCGGGGTCGCCGTGCAGCACGGCGAGGTCGGGATCACGGCGCGCCCAGCCGGCGTCTTTGTAGCCGGCGCCCCAAGCCTTGCGGAGGGCCTCCAGGGCTTCCGCCTTTCGGTTCATATTACAAAAGGCACAGGCGGCGTTGTAGAGAACGATGGCATCGCTCGGTCGCATGGCAATGGCCAGGTTCAGCTCGCGTCCGGCGTCCTCGATCCGATCCGCACCCGCATAGATGCCCGCGAGATGGATGCGCGCGCGCGCGTCTTCGGGTACTTGCTTCAGGTGGTCCTCCAGCACCACGCTCCGGCGCTGGCGGGTGTTGCGGAGCGCCTCCTGCTTTCCGAGGGCGCCCAGGGCATTCTCGATCGGCACGTAGACGTTGTAATCCTCGCCGCAGGCTTCCAGCGCCGCCTCGGCCATGTTCGCCACGTCCTGGTAGCGGCCGGCCGCGAACAGCGCGCGGCCCAGCAGGTAGTACGCCCCCTCGCAATCACGCTTGCGCTCGATCGCCTGCTGGACGCAGCGCACGGCGTCGTCGAGCTGGTCACCGGCGTACAGCACCCAGGCCCGAGCCACCTGCACCTCGGGCAACTCCGGACGCAGCGTGACGGCCTTCTCGGCGGCCGCCTCCGCGCGCTCCATCCACATGGGTTCGCGCCCGTAGTTGTAGTGGTTCTCCGCGCAGACGTTGGCGATGCCGGCGTACGCCAACGCGAAGCCGGGGTCCAGCGCCACCGCGTTCTCGAACATCTGGAGCGCGAATTCCAAATCCTGGCGCGTGTGGCGGCGGGCGTAGCTCTTGCCTCGCAGGTAGAGGTCGTAGGCCTGGAGGTTGTCGGTCGGCTTGGCAGCGAGGGCCTCCTTCTCCTGCGGCGTGAGCGTGATCCGCAAGGCTTCGGCGATCTTGCGCGCGATCTCGTCCTGCACCTCGAAGACGTCCTTCATCTCGCGATCGTAGCGCTCCGACCACAGCGGGAAGTCGGTATGGGTGTCCACGAGCTGAGCGTTGATCCGCAGTCGGCTGCCGGCCCGGCGCAGGCTCCCTGCCAGCACGTAAGCGGCGCTGAGCTGCTGCCCGATCTGGGTGGGGGTCACCTGCTTGTCTCGGTACGCCAATACGGTGGGGCGCGAAAAGATGTTCAACCCCCGGATCTTGGACAGCTCGGTGATGATGTCTTCGGTGATCCCGTCGCGGAAATACTCGTCCTCCTTGACGCCGCTCAGGTTCTCGAAGTAGAGGACGGCGATGGATTTTTCCGTCTGCTTGCCGGCGGAACCCGCGCGCGACTCGCTGCCCTCCGCCGCGCGCTTGCGACCCGAATCCAGGTCCCGCTTGAGCCGGATCAGGTCGGTCTTGAGGTCGGTGGCGGTCTGGTAGCGCAGGTTGCGATCCTTCTCCAGCGCCTTGTCCAGGATCCGCGCGAACTCCGGCGGCAGCGACGGGTTCACGTGGGCGACCGAGAGCGGGTCGCGATTGAGGATCGCTTCGAAGATCACCGCCGAGGTGTCGCCCACAAACGGCAGCGCCCCGGTCGCCATCTGGTAGAGAACTGTGCCCAAGGAGAACAGGTCGGTGCGCGCGTCGGTGAGTTGGCCGCGCGCCTGCTCCGGTGACATGTAGGACACCGTGCCCACCGCGGTACCGGGCATGGTGAGCTGGTCCCGGACCGCCATGGTCTCGAGCTGCGAGAGCGCGCCGGGACCGTCGGCCGCCCGCCGCGCACCTTCCATCTTGGCGAGGCCGAAATCGAGAATCTTCACCTGGTCGCGCGAGTTGACGAACAGGTTGGCCGGCTTGATGTCGCGGTGGACGATGCCCTTGGCGTGCGCCGACTCGAGCGCGTCGGCGACCTGGGTCGCCAACGCCAATAGTGGTTCCAGCTCGATCGGCCGGCGCCCCGCCATTCGCTGCGCCAGCGTCTGGCCCTCGAGCAGCTCCATGACGATGAAGTGCTGTCCCTCGTGCTGCTCGATGGCGTAGACGGTGCAGATGTTGGGGTGGTTCAGTGCCGATGCCGCCCGGGCCTCACGCTGGAAGCGCTCGAGCGACTGCCCGTCCTGCGCCAGCTCCTGGGGCAGGAACTTGAGGGCGACGCGGCGTCCGAGCTTGGTGTCCTCGGCCTCGAAGACCACGCCCATGCCGCCGCTGCCGAGCTTGCGGGCGACCGAGTAGTGGGAGACGCTCTTGCCGAGGAGGGAGTCCAGGTGGCTACCCCAGCTTTTCGGCCACGCTCTTGGCCTGCAGGAACAGCAGCAGGTAATCCCTCCCGCCGGCCTTCGAGTCGGTGCCGCTCATGTTGAAGCCGCCGAACGGGTGCGCTCCGACGATCGCCCCGGTACACTTGCGGTTGATGTAGAGGTTGCCGACGAAGAACTCGCGTTTGGCACGCTCGATCTTCTCGAGGTTTCGCGTGTACACGGCGCCGGTGAGCCCGTAATCGGTGCCGTTGGCGATGGCAAGCGCCTGGTCGAAGCTCTTGGCGGGGATCACCGCCAAGACCGGACCGAAGATTTCCTCCTGCGCGATCCGGGCCCCGGGCTTGACGTCGGCGATCACGGTGGGCAGTACGAAGTAGCCCTCTTTGTCGGGCACGGCGCCTCCGCCCGTGAGCACCCGGCCTTCCTGCTTGCCGGCTTCGATGTACGACAGGATTTTGTCGCGAGCCGCGGCATTGACCACCGGGCCCACGTTCACGCCGGCCTGGTCGGGCTCGCCCACGGTGAGCTTCTCGACCTGCGCTATGAGCTTGTCGAGGAACGGCGCGTACACCTTCTCGCTGACGATGGCGCGCGAGCAGGCCGAGCACTTCTGACCCTGGAAGCCGAACGCCGACGCCGCCACACCCCGCGCCGCGGCGTCGAGGTCGGCTTCCTCGTCGACGATGATCGCGTCCTTCCCACCCATCTCGGCGACCACCCGCTTGAGCCAGATCTGGCCGGGCTGCACTTCGGCCGCCAACCGGTTGATGCCGACCCCGACCTCCTTGGACCCGGTGAACGAAACGAATCGCGTCCGCGGGTGTCGCACCAGCGCGTTGCCCACCGTGCCGCCGCTGCCGGTGAGGAAGTTGAACACCCCAGGGGGCAACCCCACCTCTTCCATCAGGGCGTAGAACTGCCAGGCGATCGTGGGCGAGTCGCTCGACGGCTTCACGACTACCGTGTTGCCGGTCACGATCGCCGCCGCGGTCATTCCCACGCAGATCGCGAGCGGGAAGTTCCAGGGCGGGAGGACGGCTCCGACTCCCAGCGGGAGGTAGATCAGCGCGTCGCGCTCGCCGGGCAACTGGGTGACCGGCTGTGGACCGTCGTAGCGCAGCATCTCGCGCGCGTAGAACTCCAAGAAGTCGATCGCCTCGGCGGTGTCGGCGTCGGCCTCGATCCAGCTCTTGCCGACTTCGTACACCATCCATGCCGAGAAGGTGTGCCGCTGCTGCCGCATGCGGCGCGCGGCCTCGATCAGGAACGCGGCCCGCTCGGCGGCCGGCACCCCACGCCAATCCTGGAATGCCCGCTCGGCCGCCTCGATGGCCCGGTGCGCCTGCTCCTCGCTGGCTGCCTGGAAGCGACCGAGCCCTTCGCTCGGCCGGGCCGGATTGCGGGAGTCGAAGGTCTTCTCGCCCTTCTGCCGTTCGCCGCCGATCACCAGCGAGTACTCCCGCCCAAACGCCCCGCGCACGTCGGCGAGCGCCTGCTCGAAAGCCGCCCGGCCCTCGGGCCGGGTGAAATCGGTGTATGGGGTCGGCGCGTACTCGGGGAGCGCGCTGGCGTCGATCGGTGCCGGGCGGGTGCTCGTGGCGTGCATGGATCCTCCGGGTTCGACGCGGCGTCCGACGCGCGAGGCCGTTCCCGCGCTTGGATGGTTGGTTCCGGTATGAGGGTCGGCCGAAGAGTGTAGCCGAAGTTCCCCCCTGCCGAAAGGCGCCGGCTGGCTTGGCTGGCGTTGGCGTGGCGCCCGATGTCCGGCCTGCGACCGCCGAGCCGCGGGTGCCCGGTCGGGCACACAAGGCGAATGCCCGGCGCGCAGAGCGCACCGGGCATGGCCGGCCGGGAAAGCCTGTGCCTACATCTTCGGTTTCTCGTGAGCCATCTTCAGCTCCGCCGCGGTGAACTTGTGGAGCTTGATCGCCTTGGCGCTGGCGCGCGCCGATTCGGGAACCTTGGTGAGGGCCTCCTCGGCCGAGGACGCGCTGACGACGCAATAGCCGGTGTGGTCGCCATCCATGCAGCCAAAGTCCCACTTGGCGAGCATTCCGGGTCCCATCGCCTGAACGTCGTCGAGGGCTTGGAGGCACTGCTCGGCGGTGTGCGGCGAGATCACCAGATACTTCGTGGCCGCCGCCTTCGCGGGTTTCGCTTCCTTCTTGGCTTCCTCCGCGAATGCACCGCTGATCAGGGCTGTCATGCATCCTACGAGCAACAACGAGGCGAGATGGCGCTTCATGCGAATCCTCCTCAGGGTTTGGGGTCGCGACGCGGGTCGGACGGACGCTACGCCTCACTACGGGGGTTGACAAGGGTTGTGACGACCCGCCGGCACTCAACTCGCTTGAAGGAACCCTGACAAACCCTGCTCAAGGCCCGAGTCGCAGCGGACGATACTCGTTGGGACGCCGCATGCTGCCGAGGGCGAGCGACCCGGTGGCTCGACCTATCCTGGCGAGGAGTGATGCGACCAAAGCCACCCGTCGATTTCGGCACGCCGATCGGGCTGCGAGAGCTCCTCGAAGCCACCCCCGACGCCTTGTTCTGCTGCGACCCCTACGGGCGCTTTCAGTGGCTCAACTCGGCCATCGAGACGCTGAGCGGGCACCCGCTCGTCGAGCTACTGGGCCGTCCCTTCACCGCCCTGGTCGATCGCGAAGCGCACGGGGCCGTGGCGCGTTTCTATCTCCGCCAGAAGCGGCGCCGGCTGCCGGTGACGGAGCACTCCTGGAAGCTGCGTTTGCGCGACGGCAGCGAGATGCCGGTGTCGGTCCGCGTGCGGCGCTACGAGCGCCTGGATGGAGAGATCGCTTTTGTTGGCTGCATGCGCGCGGTGACGACCGCGGCCCTGGCGGCGTCCGTCACGCCACCGGCCGGGGACGGGGATGAGCCGCCGCGGCGGGCTCCGTCCCGCGGCTCGCGGCCCGACGATCCCCTGGCTTCGGTTGCGCAGGGTCCTCCCGCGGCATCCCAAGATTTCGAGGCGCGCCTGGGCCAGCTTTCGAGCGAGTTCGAAGCGGCGCGCGCCGATGTGCGATTCAAGACCGAGCTGCTCCGTACCTTGGCGCAGGAAATCCGCCCGCCGGTGAACAGCATCTTGGGCATGACCCACTTGCTGCTCGACTCGAACCTCGAGGTCGACCAGCGAGGACTGCTGGAGGCGATCCGCAGCTCGAGCCAGGGCTTGGTCACCATGGTGCACGACACCGTCGATTTCTCGATGCTCCAAGCCGGCATCTGCCACATCGACTCGATCGACTTCGACCTCCGGGTCACCGCCCACGAGGTGGCGGTGATGGTGGCCCCCTTCGCCCAAGACAAGGGCCTGCGGTTCGACTACCAGGTCAACCACGAGGTTCCTTCGCGGCTGCGGGGCGACCCGGGGCGGCTGCGTCAGGTCCTCTTCAGCCTGGCGGCGGGGGTGATTCG
Source organism: Candidatus Eiseniibacteriota bacterium (assembly GCA_036505355.1). Taxonomy (GTDB): domain Bacteria; phylum Eisenbacteria; class RBG-16-71-46; order RBG-16-71-46; family RBG-16-71-46; genus WS-8. The sequence continues at coordinate 27,705 of DASXTP010000100.1, forward strand.
CTTCACCAGCAACGGTGGAGTTCGACTGGTGGTGGATCGGCAGGGCGAGGACGGCCGGCACGTCGGGCTGACCTTCACGGTCGCGTACGGCGCCGGCTCGCTGACCGACGCGCAGCGCGCGGAGCTGATCCAGACGTTCACCCGCGGCGAGCTGTCCCCGGCGAGCGCCTTGGACGGGGCAGCCCGGGGACTGTCGATCGCGCGTACGCTCGTGAAGCTGATGGGCGGCGAGGTCGGGATCGAAGCTCCCGAAGGTCGTGGGCCGAGCCTTCGGTTCCACTTGCGACTCGAGAAGCAGGCTGCGCCCCGAGCGCCGGAGGAGGCGCCTCAGGTGCAGCTTCGCGGCCTCAGGATCTTGGTCGTGGACCCCAGCCCGGGGGCCCGGCAGTCCGCGGCCGAGATGCTGGCCGCCTGGGGCTGCCGCACCGATCAAGTGGGCGAGGGAGAGGCCGCCCTGGTCCGGCTGCGCGAGGGCGCGGTGGCCGGTGATTCGTACCGAGTGGTCACGGTGGACCTCCAGCTCTCGGACATGGATGGGCTCGAGCTTGCGCGGCAGGTGCGGGCCGATCCCGGGCTCGGGGACACGCTGTTGGTGCTGCTGCCGAGCCTGGGCAATCGCGGGGACGCGGCCCGTGCCCAGGGCGCGGGCTTCGCCGCCTACCTGCCGAAGCCGGTCGGCTGGTCCGAGCTCTACGACGCCCTGGTCGAGGTGGTGCGTCGGGGCCAGACGCCGGTCGACGGGCCGCCCGTGTCCATCATCACCCGGCACTCCTTGGCCGACGGCCGGCGCGCGCGGGTACGCGTGCTGCTGGTGGACGGGGACATCGTCAACCAATTGGTGGCAAAGTCGGTCTTGTCGCGTACCGGGTTCCACGTGGACGTGGCCCAGTCCGGTCCCGAGGCCATCGAGGCCTGCGAGCGCCGGCGCTACGACCTGATCCTGATGGACCTCCAGATGGCCGACCTCGACGGCTATACGACCGCCACCGCGATGAGGGCCCGCGAGCGCGGCCACCGGACCCCGATCGTGGCGATGAGCAGCCACACCGGACCCGGCGCCCGCGAGCGCTGCATCGAGACCGGCATGGACGACTACCTGCCCAAACCGATCGATTTGGCGGAGCTGTGCGCGCTGGTCGAAGGATGGACGGTGGGCGCGGCGAACTGGGAGCCGGCCAACCGGACCGAGCCGGCGGCGGCCCCGCGTGGCAGGCCGGCGATCACCGCGGTCGTCGGACCCGACGTGTCTCCGCCGGTGCTGGACATCGCGCGGCTCGAGGAGTCCTGTCTCGGCATCGCGGAGCTGCGCGAGTCGCTGCTGCAGGCCTTCCTGCGGGACGTGCGCCCGCGCCTCGAGCGGCTCTCGGCGGCCGCGAACGCCGACGACGGTCGCCGGCTGCATTTCGAGGCCCACGGCCTGCGCGGCATGTGCCTCACGATCGGCACCTCGGCTTGTGCGCGCGTGTTCGGCGAGCTCGAGACCTTGGGGCGCGAGGGCCGACTCGGCGAGGTCAAGCGAATGATCCAGCGCGCCGAGGCCGAGATCGATCGGGCGGAACGCGAGATCGAGGCGTACCGACTGCGCTTGAGCGAGGCCGGATCGAGCGGCGAAGAAAGCGAGCCGAAAGCGGCCTAAGGGTAGCGAGGTTCGAAGGCGCCCGACACGGTCTGCGAGACTCCCGACAGCGCGGGCCGGCAGGAGCCGGCGCCGTCGGCGGGTCAGGGAACGCAACCAGGATGCGGAGCGACCGGGTCTCGCAGACCGTGTCGGCCGCCTTCGAACCGACCCTCGGCCAACGCACTCGCGAACCGAGCCTAGACCGGGACGCGGGCCCCCAGCAGGGACAGCAGCCCCCGGCAGAAGTCGGGGAGGTCGGCCGGGGTACGGCTCGACACCAGGTTGCCGTCCACCACCACGCTGCGATCCAGGAACACCGCTCCTGCGTTCTCGAGGTCGTCGCGGATCGCCGAGACTCCGGTCACTTTGCGGCCCTTGAGGATCTTGGCGCTGATCGGGACCCAGCCGGCATGACAGATCATGCCGATCGGCTTGCCCGCCTGGTCGAAGTCGCGGACCAGCTCGAGAACAACCGGTAGCCGGCGCAGTTTGTCGGGCGCCCAACCCCCCGGGATCACCAACGCGTCGAAGTCGGAAGCCCGCACCTCGTTGAGCGAGCGCTCGGCCCTGCAGGGATACCCGTGCTTGCCGGCGTAGGAGATCTTTTCGGGCCCCGCGACCACGACCTCCATGCCCTCCTCCTCGAGGCGGATCCGCGGGTACCACAGCTCGAGGTCTTCGTATCCGTGCTCGACGAGAATCAGCACGCGGCGCGCGTTCGGTGTGGCCGACATCGTGGACCTCCCTCTCTACAGTCGAGGCCGCCACTGTGCGCGCGGCCGCGGAATGAGTCAAGCGTGCCGGGCGTCGCGTCCACGATCCACGCCGTACCCCATCCGGAGCCCCACCCGCCAGCCGCGGCGGGTGGCCCGGTTGACTTCGGGTCTTGGGCCCGCATACTGCCGCCCCATGCGTGACGGGCTGGCGGGCCGGATGCTGGTCGGATTGATGGCCGGCTTGGTGCTCGGCGTGTCGGCCCACCAGCTACTCGGCGATTCCCCATTCCTCGAACGATTCGTGCAGAACCTCACCGAGCCGGCCGGCAAGATCTTCCTGCGGCTGCTCTTCATGCTGGTGGTCCCGCTCATCGTCTCGGCGTTGGTGCTCGGGGTGGCGGGGCTCGGCGACCTTAGGCGGCTGGGACGGATCGGGTTGAAGACTCTCGCCTACACGGTGGTGGTCTCGACCATCGCCGTGCTGATCGGGGTCGGGATGGTGAATCTCTTTCAGCCTGGCAAGGGCCTCCCCGCGGAGCTGAGGCAGCGGCTGTCGGCACGCGGCCCGGTGGTTCCGCCCGCACCCCCGGCCGGCAGCGGCGGCGCGGACTTCCTCGTCAACCTGGTCCCCAGCAACCCCGTCAAGGCGATGGCCGACGGCGACATGCTCGCGGTCATGGTGTTCTCGCTGCTGCTCGGGATCGGGCTCTCGGTGACGCGCAACGAACCGGCGCGCCGTTTCGAGGAAGCCTTGGAAGGCGTGTACGAAGTCGTGATGCGCCTGCTCGGGCTGGTGCTTGAGGTGGCTCCGGTCGGGGTGGCGTGCTTGTTGTTCACGCTCACCGCGCGGCTCGGCTACGACGTGCTGCGTCAGCTCGGAGCCTACGTCCTGGTGGTGGTGGCGGCGCTCGCGCTCCATCAGTTCGGGGTCTACTCGCTCTCGGTGGCGTGGCTCGGGCGTATGAGCCCAGTGCGCTTCTTCCGGGACATTCGCGCCGCCATGCTGGCGGCGTTCTCCACCGCCTCGAGCAACGCCACGTTGCCGACGTCGTTGATGGTGGCCGAGGAGAACCTCAAGCTTCCTCCCCACGTCAGCCGCTTCGTGCTCACGTTGGGTTCCACCGCCAACCAGAACGGCACCGCTCTGTTCGAGGGCGTGACCGTGCTCTTTCTCGCCCAGTTCTACGACGTGGCCCTGACGCTCGCCCAGCAGATCACGGTGGTGTTCATCTGCGTGCTAGGCGGGATCGGCACGGCCGGCGTGCCGGCCGGTTCCATCCCGGTCGTGGTCATGATTCTGGGGTTGGTCGGGATCCCGGCCGAAGGGATCGGCGTCGTGCTCGGCGTCGACCGCTTCCTCGACATGTGTCGCACGACGCTCAACGTCACCGGGGATCTGGCCGCCGCGGTGGTGGTGTCGCGAGGGGAAGAGGAACTGGTGGTGCACGAAGCCTGAGTCGAGGCCCTCGCATTCGCCGCGATCGGTGGCGAGGAGGCGAAAAGGGTTGCCGCGAGGAGCGACCCCGCCATGCTTCGCGATCCCCGGATGCGGGAAGGGGATTCCCGTCGACCACCAGAATGGATCACGCCATCTCCCGGCGCCGAGCGCCCGCGGGGCTCCCTCCCGACCCCGAGCCGGGCGGCCCCACTGCATGAAACGCCGGGGCGACCCGATGCGCACGGCACCGGGACTGCCTGTCGGGGGCGATCGCGCTCCGCGCCGGACCTCCGTGGTGGGTGAGCGTAGGTCCAGCCGGAAGGGCACGGCAAGCACCATTGTGGCCATACGGGGCTGCCTCAGCTCTCCGCGTCACCCACTCCACAATTTCGAGAGTCAAAAACGCCGAGCGGGTGTATGGTGCTCGGCTCGCAGCGTGGCGCTTGCCGCGAGCCTCGAGCCTCGAGGCCCCTCAACGTCGCCCCACGCGAACGCTTTCGAGCGGCCCGGCGTTTACCCCCATGGCCAGGACCCGCTTACCCATCGGGACCGTCCAAGTGGTGGAGAGGGCAATGCCGGCTTGGAGGAGCACCCCATGGCCGCACCGTACAGCCTTCTCGAGCCCAGAGCGTGCGCGCACTATTCACCAGGTGCAGCGATCGAAGACCCGCTCGAGCAAGGGCGATCTGGAGGCCGACCGCCGGCGCGCACGGCTGGTCGAGCGGCGTCGCAGAGTGCCAGTCGTCACCTTCTGGCGTTGGCGCTCCTGGGCGCATGTTGGCTCCACTCCCGCGCCGCTCTCGCGCAGGTCGTCGACCAAGACCTGTATGTGACCGACGGTACCGTGAACGCGGTCGCCGTGTCCGGGAACACGCTCTACATCGGCGGGAGCTTCAGCCGGGTAGGGCCGGCCACCGGGAGCGCGGTGCCCCTCGATGCTACGACGGGGCAGCCGCTGGCCCTGCCCCGGGTGACAGGTACCGTTTACGCCGTGGCGTCGGACGGGGCCGGGGGCTGGTACGTAGGAGGCGAGTTCACCCAGGTTGGCGGCATCCCACGCTCGAACCTCGCCCGCCTCGAGGCGGACGGGAGCTTGTCCGCCTGGGACCCGAGCGCAAACGGTCGCGTGAACGCTCTGGTCGTGAGCGGGAGCACGGTGTACGCGGGTGGGAACTTCACCAGCATCGGGGGCGCGACGCGCAACCGGATCGCGGCGCTGGATGCCACGACTGGAGCCGCCACCGGCTGGGATCCCAACGCAAACAACTGGGTGAACACGCTCGCGGTGAGCGGGAGCACGGTGTACGCGGGCGGGAGCTTCACCAGTATCGGGGGCGCGACGCGCAACTTCGTCGCGGCGCTGGATGCCACGACCGGAGCCGCTACCGCCTGGAACCCAAACGCAAATTTACACGTGTTTGCGCTGGCGGTGAGTGGGAGCACCGTGTACGCGGGCGGAATATTCACCAGCATCGGGGGCGCGACGCGCAACCGGATCGCGGCGCTGGATGCCACGACTGGGAACGCCACCGGCTGGAACCCGTTCGTGGACGCTAGCGTGCCATTTCCGGCTGTCAACGCCCTGGCGGTGAGCGGGGGCACGGTGTACGCGGGCGGGAGCTTCACCGAAATCGGGGTCGTGCCGCGCAACTACCTCGCGGCGCTGGACGCCACGACCGGCGCCCCCCTGTACTGGTGGGACCCGAACCCGAACGGCATTGTGAACGCCCTGGCAGTGAGCGGGACCACGGTATATGCGGGCGGGAGCTTCACCCTCGTCGGGGGGGAGTATCGCGTCAACGTCGCGGCGCTGGACGTGCCGAGCGGCGTCCTCCTCGACTGGAGCCCGAACGCAGACAACTGGGTGAACGCCCTGGTCGTGAGCGGGAGCACGGTGTACGCGGGCGGGCTCTTTGGCAACATCGGGGGCGCATCGCGCAACCGGATCGCGGCGCTGGATGCCGTGACCGGCTATGCCACCCCCTGGAACCCGAACGCCAACGGCTCGGTGTATACGCTGGCGGTGAGCGGGAGCACGGTGTACGCGGGCGGGAGTTTCACCTACATCTGGGAGGCGGCGCGCAACCGGATCGCGGCGCTGGACGCTACGACCGGTCTCGCCACCGCCTGGAACCCGAACGCAAACGACCAGGTGAACACGTTGGCGGTGAGCGGGAGCATGGTGTACGCGGGCGGGGTCTTCACCAGCATCGGGGGCGCATCGCGCAACCGGATCGCGGCGCTGGACGCCGCGACCGGAGTGGCCACCGGCTGGGACCCCAACGCTAACAACCCCGTGAGTGCGCTGTCGGTGAGCGGGAGCACGATGTACGCGGGCGGGCAGTTCACCAGCATCGGGGGCGCGACGCGCAACGGCGTCGCGGCGCTGGACGCCGCGACCGGAGTGGCCGCCGGCTGGGACCCCAACGCCAACAACGCCGTGAACACGCTGGCGGTGAGCGGGAGCACGGTGTACGCGGGTGGGACCTTTAACAGCATCGGGGGCGCAACCCACAACAACCTCGCGGCGCTGGACGCCACGACCGGCGCCGCCACCACCTGGAGCCCCAACGCCAACAACGCCGTGAACACGCTGGCGGTGAGCGGGAGCACGGTGTACGCGGGTGGGACCTTCACCAACATCGGGGGATTCCCGCAGTCGGGCATCGCCGCGTTCCGCGAGCCGGAGGTCGCGATCGCGGATCTGTCCAAAGGCGAGACCAACAGCGGGACCACGTCGTTCGTGATGAACGTGAGCCTGTCGATCCCGGCCCCATACACGGTGACCGTGGACTACGCGACGGCCGACGGCAGCGCGACGGTGGCGGACGACGACTACGTGGCGACTTCGGGGACCCTCACTTTCCTAACGGGCGAGACGGTCCAGCCGATCGCGGTGACGGTGAAGGGGGACGGGAAGGCGGAGAGCGGCGAGTACTTCTTCGTGAACCTGTCGAATCCGGGGGTTGCGACGATAGCCGACGCCCAGGCGATGGGCACGATCGCCGACGACGACGCGGCCGACCTGATCTGCGGCAACCTCTATGAGACCAACGGTAGCGTCGCGGCGGTGGCGCTGTCGGGAAACACCCTCTACCTCGGCGGGAGCTTCAGCCGGGTGGGCCCCGCCACCGGCAGCGCGGTGCCCCTCGATGCCACGTCCGGCCAGCCGCTCACCCTGCCCCGGGTGAAAGGTTACGTCTCCGCGGTGGCGCCCGACGGGGCCGGGGGCTGGTACGTCGGGGGCTCCTTCACCCACGTGGGCGGAGTCCCGCGCTCGAACCTCGCCCACCTCGAAGCCGATGGGAGCCTCTCCGCCTGGGACCCGAGCGCAAGTGGCCAGGTGAACGCCCTGGTGGTGAGCGGGAGCACGGTGTATGCGGGCGGGACCTTCAGCAGCATCGGGGGCGTGACGCGTAACTACCTCGCGGCGCTGGACGCGACGAGTGGCGCCCTCACTGCCTGGACGCCGAACCCGAACGGCAGTGTGTCCGCTCTGGCGGCGAGTGGGAGCACGGTATACGCAGCCGGGACGTTCACAATCATTGGCGGCGCTGGGCGAAACCGGATCGCGGCCCTGGATGCGACCACCGCTAGCGCCACCGCCTTCGACCCGAACCCGGACAACACCGTGTCGGCGCTCGCGGTGAGCGGGAGCACGGTGTACGCGGGCGGGTATTTCACGAGCATCGGGGGCAATGGGACGCTCAACTACCTCGCGGCCCTACATGCCGCGACCGGCTTCTACGTCAGCAGCTTCAACTCGAACGCGAACGGCTCGGTGAACGCGTTGGCGGTGAGCGGGAGCACACTGTATGCGGGGGGGAACTTCAACGACATCGGGGCCACAACGCGCAACCAGATTGCGGCCCTGGATGCCAGCACCGGTCTACCCACTAGCTGGGACCCGAGCGCGAACGGTGGAGTGAACGCGCTGGCGGTGAGCGGGAGCACCGTGTACGCGGGCGGGGCCTTCACCAGCATCGGGGGCGCGACACGCAACGGGATCGCGGCCCTGGATGCCACCACCGGCAGCGCCACCGCCTTCGACCCGAACCCGAACAGCACCGTGAGCGCGCTGGCGGTGAGCGGGAGCACGGTGTTCGCGGGCGGGTACTTCACCAGCATCGGGGACGTGACGCGCAACAACCTCGCGGCGCTGGATGTCACGACCGGAGTGGCCACCAGCTGGGACCCCAATGCCAACAACATCGTGAACGCGCTGGCGGTGAGCGGCAGCACGGTGTACGCGGGCGGGATCTTCACCAGCGTCGGGGGCGCGACGCGCAACCGGATCG
>DASXTP010000101.1:0-7892 GCA_036505355.1 Candidatus Eiseniibacteriota bacterium
TGTGATGCAGGATGTCCTCGACCGTGACCGGCAGCGTGTTCTCGTAGCCCAGCACGACCGGACCGACGCTGTCTCCGACCAGCAGGATCTCGACGCCCGCTTCGTCGGCGAGCCGCGCCATGGGGGTGTCATAGGCCGTGACCACCACGATCGGCTCGCCGCGCCGCTTCATCTCGACGATCGCGGGTGCCGTGAGCTTGGCGCGCCGCTGGGCACCGGCGCCCGATCCCACGTCGCCCGCCGACCCGCGCTCCCCGGTCATGCCCTCTGCCCTCGATCGATCGGCGTGTAGTAGGTGGTGCCCTGGCGGTGGACCAGGATGCGCCTCGACAAGTCCTCGAAGTCCTCCAAATTGTTCACGAAATCGATGGTGTTGGTGTTGACCACCAGCAAGGGCGCCTCGACGTAGTGGAAGAAAAAGTGGTTGTACGCCTCGTTGAGTGAGCCGAGGTAGGCGCGGTCCATGTCGCGCTCGAACGAACGGCCACGCCTGGCGATTCGATCCAGCAGCGTCTCGGTGCTGGCCTGCAGGTGGACCACCACGTCGGGCCTCATGACCTCCGGCTCGAGCCAGCTCGCCATCCGCTCGTACAGCGCCATCTCGCGCTCCGAAAGGTTCAGGTTCGCAAAAATCCGGTCCTTCTGGAACAGGTAATCGGACACCATGCGCTCGCGGAACAGCTCCATTTGGCGCAGGGAACGCTGCTGTTGATACCGGCTGAAGAGAAAGTGCATCTGGGTCTGGAACGCATAGTGATCCCGGTCCCGATAGAAGTCCTTGAGGAACGGGTTTTCCTCCACTTCCTCGAGAACCAGCCGGGCTTGCATGCGCTCGGCCAGCAGTCGCGCCAGACTGGTCTTTCCGACTCCGATCGCCCCTTCCACCACCACGTAGCGATTCTCCGCCATCCTAGGCTCCGTTTGAAAACGCTCGCTCGGCTGCGATGGCCGGATGCCCGCTGGCCGGTGCGCTCCTCGCTCGACGTGGCCGAAAGCCCACCCTCTCGGGAGTTCCGCCGCGGGCGGGTCGCCCTCCCTGGCGCGCCTTGGGCTCGGGTCGGTTCAAACGGTGGCTAGTTCCAGAGTCGGGTCCCGCGTTTCACGGGTGGTCGAGTCTTGAGTCGCGCCAGGTGCTCGAGCAGGGTCTCCCCAGTCTCCGGATGGACCAACATCGGGTCCAGCTCCACCAACGGCACCAGCACGAACCCCCGCCGGGTCAGCTCGGGGTGTGGCACCCGCAAGTCGGGCTCTTCGATCCGCAACTCACCGTACAGTAGCAGGTCCAAGTCGATGGTACGCGGTCCCCAGCGCCGCGTCCGTACGCGACCGAGTCGCCGCTCGATGAGCTGGAGGTTCCAGAGCAGGCGCCGCGCGGTCAGCTCGGTATCCAACTGGGCCACCGCGTTGAGGAAATTGGGCTGGTCCACCTCGCCGATCGGCTCGGTGTCGTAGAGCGAAGAGGCCCGGACCACGCGCGTCGAGGGCAGGCGGGCCAGGTCGTCGAGAGCCAGCCGGATCTGCGATTCGCGCTCGCCGAGGTTGGAGCCCAAGCCCACGAATACCTTCATCCGCGACGCTCCCGGACGACCTCGATGACGGCTCGCCCGCCGGTTGTCCAGCCCAGGTTCTGCTTGGCGATCCGCACCCGGACCGAGCGGACCGCGAACCGGCCCAGAATGGTTTCCGCGGTGGCGGCTGCCAGGGCTTCCAGCAGATGGAAGCTCTGCTGCTCCACGACCTCGCGAACGGTCCGGTAGAGATGGTCGTAATCCACCGCATCGGCCAGCCGGTCGCTGGACTCGGCGCGGGCGTCGGTGGGCTCGAGCTCGAGGTCGACCTCGAGTCGCTGCCCGGCTTCCTTTTCGTACGGCCGGGCGCCGTGGTGCCCGAACACCGACAGGCCCTCGAGCCGAATCGTCGCCATGCCGCCCTCCCGAAATCCGACCGGCGACGCGTGGCCGAGCGCCCGAAGGCTCGCACCGCAGCTGGCCAGGCCACCGCGCGCAGGGGCGGACGGAGCAGGGCTCCGGGCGCTCCGGAACTCATCGCGCGCAAGCAGTTTAGGGAGGCGCTCACGGGGGGTCAAGGAAGCGCTGGTGGGGACGCGTGTGATGGTCGCTCCCGGCCAGGCCGTCCCGTGACGCGGCACCCCACGGCGCGGGCCGTGCAGCGGCCGCTTTCACACCGGCACGCCGTACTCCCGCAGCGCCTGATTGAGCGAAGTCTTGCGATCGGTCGAGGCCGTGCGCTCACCAATCAAGAGTGCGCACGGCGTGCCAAACTCGCCGGCCGGAAACCGCTTGGGCAAAGTGCCCGGGATCACCACCGCCCGCGCCGGCACGCGGCCCCGGCTGATCCGAGGCTCGGGCCCAGTCACATCGACGATTGGTGTGGAGGAGGTAAGGACCACGCCGGCGCCCAGCACGGCCCCCTCCTCGACCAAGACCCCCTCGACCACGATCGCGCGCGAGCCGATGAAGCAATCGTCCTCGATGATGACCGGGCGGCTCTGAGGAGGCTCGAGCACGCCGCCCAAGCCCACCCCGCCCGAAATGTGCACGCGCCGCCCGACCTGCGCGCACGAGCCGACCGTGGCCCAGGTGTCGACCAGCGTGTCCGCCCCCACCCGGGCGCCCACGTTGACGTAAGCCGGCATCAGGATCACGCCCGGCTCGAGGTAACTGCCATAGCGCGCCACTCCGGGCGGCACGACGCGCACGCCCGCGGCGGCCAGATTCCGCTTCGTCGGGACCTTGTCGTGGAATTCGAACGGGCCCACTTCGTGCGTGGTCGAGACGCGCATCCGGAAGTAGAGCGCAATCGCCTGCTGGATCCAGCCGTGCGTGACCCATGCATCGGTTCCGGCGTCGGATCGACCCGCGGGCGGGTCGGTCCGTTTCTCGGCCACCCGGAGCCGGCCCGCGTCGAGCTCGGTCAGGGTACCCTCGACCGCCCCTCGGACCTCCGGATCGTCGATCGCCCGCTCCCCCGCGTAGGCGGCCGCGACGCACGAGCGCCAGCGCGCGACGACCTCCGGGGGAAGCGGCCCGGGCTCGTTCGGCGCCCGCGGGGACCCGTCCCGCCCCGGCTCCTTCGCCCCAGGGGTGTGAATCCGTCTCGGCCCACCGGCGAGAGTCATCGGGTCACCGGATCGGGGACGGAGCCCAGCCGGCCGATCGCTTCGCGACACTGCTCGAGCGTCGGCACCAGCGCCCAGCGCACGTAGCCGGCGCCGGCCTCGCCCAGGTAGGAGCCCGGCGTGGCGACGACTCCGACCCGCATCAGGCTCTCGACGAAGGCGTGGTCGTCGCCGCCCGGGGCGACCATCCACAGATAGAAGGTCGCATCGCTGGCCTCCACGCGCCAGCCGCGGCGGGTGAAGTAGTCCAGGAGCGCGCCACGCTTGGCGGCGTAGCGTCGTCGTTGGTCGTCGCTGTGGGCGTCGTCGTTCCAGGCCGCCACGGCGGCCTGCTGGATGAAGTCGGGAGTGGCCACGCCGACGTTGGGCCGGAAGCGACGGAGTGCTGCGATCAGCCGCTCGTCTCCGGCCATGAAGCCGGAACGGTAGCCCGTCATGGCTGAGCGCTTGCTGAGCGTGTGGAGCGCCAGGACGTTGTCGAGGCCGAACTCGAGAGCCGAATGGGGGGGCTCTCCGAAGTAGAGTTCGGCGTAGGCCTCGTCCGAGGCCACCCAGAAACCGAAGCGGCGCGCGATCGCCATCACCCGCGCGTAGTCCGCCGGACGCAGCACGGCTCCGGTCGGATTGTGGGGATAGTTGAGCCACAGGAGCGCGGTCTTGGACCACACGTCGTCGGACACCTGGGAAGGATCGAAGCGCCAGCCGTCGGCGCTTCGCAGCGGCGCCAGGTGCACGTTGGCCCCGGCGAAGCGGGCTCCGGGCTCGTACACCGGGTAGGCCGGGGTCGGGATCACGATCGTGCGCCGCGCCTGCTCGCGCCCGGTGACGACCTGGGCCAGGAGGAAGACCGCCTCCTTGGTCCCATTGGCCGGCAGGAGCTGGCGCTCGGGATCGACGGACACTCCGAAGCGGCGATCAAGCCATCGCGCGCACGCCGCCCGCAGCTCGGGCCGCCCCGCGACCACCGGGTAGCTGGAGACTTCGGGCACCGCATCCTTGAGGGTCGAGCGGATGAAGGCGGGGGTTTCCTCGCGAGGATCACCCATCCCGAAATGGATGACTCGCACCCCGGGCGGCGCCAGCTCGCGCGCCTGACGCTCGAGCGCCACGAACGGGTACTCGCCGCCTCCCGCGAGCAGCGGATTGATGGGGCCGGGCAGGCTGGCGCTCACCGATGACCCCTGTCGAGGAACGCGGCCAGCCATTCGTAGGCGCGCTCGAGATTGGCCAGCGGGCAATACTCCCCCGCCTGATGAGCCTGCTCCGGAACGCCCGGGCCGAAGTTGAAGGCCGGCACCCCCGCGGCAGTGAACTGGGCCACGTCGGTCCAGCCCTGCTTCCCGGCGACCGTGGCGCCGAAGCGGTCCACGAACTCTCGCACCTCCGGAGCATCGAGACAGACCTTGCCGGGGGCCGCGCGATCCACCACCCGCAGCTCGAAGTCGGAAGGCACGAGCGCTTGCACGCGGCGCTCCGCCTGCTCCAACGTGCGGCCCGGCGGAAACCGGTAGTTGAGGTTCGCCACCAGCTCGTCCGGGATCACGTTCCTCGCCCGGCCGGCCTTGAGCGTCGTGACCTGGAGCGTCTCGCGGTACTCGATCCCCTGCACTGGAACGACCGTCACCGGGAAGCGCGTGATGTCCAACAGCCACGGTGCCGCGCGCTCGACCGCGTTCACGCCCAGCCAGGGCCGCGCACTGTGGGCGCTCTTGCCCGACACGCGCACCTCGGCATTGAGCGTACCGATGCACCCCAGCTCGACCTTGAGGTCGGTCGGCTCAAGCAGCACGGCGAGCCGCGCCTCGGCGAGCCACGGCATCTCGGCGAGCAGCCGGCGCAAGCCGTTTGCCTCCAGCGGACCCTCCTCGGCCTCGTAGAACACGCCGGCCACGTCGAAGCGCAGCCGCTCGGGCTCGAGGCTCTCGAGCAACGCCAGCAGCACCGCGTCCCCCGACTTCATGTCGCTCGATCCGACGCCGTAGAGCCGGCCGTCGTCGATGCGCGCCACCACGTCGCCGCACGCGGGCACGGTGTCGAGATGGCCCGCGAGCACGACCAGCGGCCGGCCCTGGGGGGCGGTACGCCACACCACCGAGTTCCCGGATCGTCGCAGCTCTCCGCCCAGGAGCTGCGCAAGCCGGGCCGATACCCAGTCGGCGATGGCGGCCTCGTGGCCGGTCTCGCTGGGGATGTTGACCAAGGCTTCCAGCAGATCGGCCAGCACGTCCCCAGTCATCACGGGCCATACCTCCTGTGTGGAGAAGGCACGCGACTGTAGATGGCTTCGTGTCATCCTGCAACGAAGCGGCGAACCGAACCGGTCACTCCTTTTGGAGGCAGGGGACCGAGCCTGCGGCGTCCGAGGGCAAAGATGCTCAGCCTTCTCGTCGTCCTGCGGCGGTGTTCATCCAGGCGCCTTCCTCCGATTTCAGCGGCGGCCTTCGCGCTCTCAGAGGTCTGCGACTTCCCGGCGCGCGCGCTCGAGCAAGTCGCTCAACCTCAGCTCCCGTGCCCATCGGTCGAGGTGTTTCTCGTCGAGCTGTCCGCGCATGGCCGCCAGGATCGAGAGCACATCCTGCCACTGGCGCTCCGACACCTCGCCGCCCCGTCGAAACCACTCGAGCTTGCGCAAGACGGTGTCCTCGGGGCTCTTGATGAGGACCTCATGCGAGCCGACCACTTGGCGGACGGAGCGTCGCAGCTCCTCGGAGTCGAACGGCGTAGGCCCCTTGATGAAGAAATCAATCTTGAACGAGGTCTGGCTGTGGATCGCGTTGAACGTGCTCCGCCGAGAAAGGGCTTCGGCCATCGCCGGGCGGCTGACGTAGAATTCCGCGTCGAGGTCGCGAACCAGCGCCTCCGACTGTTCGGAAGTGGGGTCGATCACGAAATCCACGTCTGCCGACGCTCGGTACATGCCGTGTGCCGAGCTCGCGACGGAACCGCCCACATGGTACGGAATCCCCAACCGCTCGAGAACCTGAGCCACACGAACCACGAACTCGCTGGGCAAGTTCATGGGGCGGATCGTGAGGCGTGGGCGCGTCGGTGTGCCAGCACTTGACGCGCGAGATCCTTGCCTAACACCAGCTCGAAGAAGAGAACCTGCAGTTCCGCTTCCGTCACCGTCGGGTGGCGCCTTCTCAGGCCCTCCCAGGCCATGGACTGGACGAGCTGCGTGAGGTCGTCCATCATCGCCAGGCGCTGGGCCGGGGTCATGCGGCGCAGGGCCGCGAACTGCACGCGCAACGCTTCGCGCGACGTGTCGCCGTGGGATCGAGCATCCGATCGCGCGTCCGTCACCGCTCCCCCTCGGAAACAGGGTCAACCCACCGATTTCTCCGCTGGCCCGAGTCTACGCCAGGTGGCACCGCGGGCGCGGCACGACTTGGCGAACGTCGAACCGCGCCTGCCTCCCGAGCCACCTTCACCGATGGCCGCAACCTGGTCTACCATGCGGGCATGGAAGCCTACCCCAGGTCAACCATGGCGACGGACTCCGCGACCACCATGCTGCGCGTCGAAGGTCGTGACGCCCGCGCCTTGCTCCATCGCATCTCCACCAACTTCCTCGCCGACCTCGAGCCGGGCCATGCGCGGGCAACCCTGTTCTGCGATTTCCGCGGACGCCTGCTCCACCGGGCCGTAGTGTGCGCTGCCTCCGACGGCGCCCTGTGGCTGGTGCGGGACGACGCACCCGGTGCGCCGCTCGCCAAGTTCGTCGACCGGCACGTCTTTCGAGAAGACGTACGGGTCTCCGATCTGTCGGACTCGTGGAGGGTCGACCGCGCGGCGCCGGTCGAGACCATGAGCCCGTGCGCGGCGACCGAGCGCGACGGGGTCCCGGTTGCGATCCAGCTCGAGGACGCGGCCTGGCTCGTCCACCCGGCCTCCCAGGGCGCCGGGGTGAGCCCGGAGCAGCGGCTCGAGCACGAACGCGCCCGCGTCCACGCCGGGCATGCCGCGCACGGTCACGAGATCGTCGACGAATTCACGCCGTTCGAGGTCGGCCTCGACCGCGAGGTCCACCTCGACAAGGGCTGCTATACCGGTCAGGAGGCCCTGCTGCGAATGGTCACGTACCGCAGCATCCGGCGACGGCTGGCGCGCATCGAGGACCGCGACCGGGTCCCTCCGAGTCCCAGGGACATCTTGCGGGCCGGACAACGCGTCGGCCGTCTCACCAGTGTGGCGGCGGCGTCTGGGGAGCCCGGGCGCTGGATCGGGCTCGCGGTGCTGAAGACCGATGTGGAAGCCGCAGATGACCTCGAGATCGATGGGGCAGCCGTGGAGCGCCCGCTCTTCTTCCCGCCCGGCCGCCCGCTCGGCTGGCCCCATGAGGTGCGCCCGTAGAGCCGACCCTCCGCCGCCCGCTGGATCCGGCTCGCGGCCCGCCGGCTGACCGGCAGCCCGCACCGCTCACCCCTCGGCGGCGGGCGGCTCCGAGCCCGGATCGTCGGCGTCGTCCACCACGATCGCGTCGGTGGTGAGCACCAGCGAGCCAATGCTGGCCGCGTTCTGCAGCGCGCAGCGCGTGACCTTGGTTGCGTCCAGGATGCCCTGGGCCACCAGATCGCCGTACTCCCGGGTCAGCGCGTTGTAGCCAAACCCGCCCTGCCCGCGGCGGATGCGCTCGACCGCGATGCTGCCTTCCTCGCCGGCGTTGCTGGCGATCCGGCGCGCGGGCTCCTCGAGGGCGCGCAAGATGATGTCGCGGCCGATCGCCTCGTCCCCGGACAGCTCCAAGGCGGCC
>DASXTP010000102.1:0-65133 GCA_036505355.1 Candidatus Eiseniibacteriota bacterium
CTCGAGCTCGACCCGGCGCGCCCCGCCGCGCTCGAGCCAGGCCGCAGCCGTCTCGAGACCCTCCACCACGTCGGAGTCGACGCCCGCCCGCCACAAGTTGGCCGGCCAGCCGAACGAAAGCCCGCGCACGCCACTCTCCCACGCAGAGACATCGGGCGGCGGCGTGGCGGACGTCGTGGCGTCCCAGGGGTCGGGCCCGGCGAGCACCGAATAGGCCAGCGCCACGTCGCCGGCATGTCGGGCGAAGATGCCGACCTGGTCGAGCGACGAGCCGAAGGCGACCAGCCCATAGCGCGAGAATCGGCCGTACGTCGGCTTGAGGCCGAACACGCCGCAGAAGGCGGCGGGCTGACGCACCGACCCCCCGGTGTCCGAGCCCAGGCCGAGCGGCGCGAGCCCGTAGGCGACCGCCGCCGCCGGTCCGCCGCTCGAGCCGCCGGGGACGCAGGCCAGGTCGTAGGGATTCCGGGTTGGCCCGTAGCAGCTGAACTCGGTGGAGGACCCCATCGCGAACTCGTCCATGTTTCCCTTGGCGGTGATCACGGCGCCAGCCGCCCGCAGGCGCCGGATCACCGTGGCGTCGTAGGGCGGCCGATATCCGGCCAGGATCCGCGACCCGCAGGTCGTCGGGTAGTCCGTCGTGCACAGGTTGTCCTTGACCACCACCGGCACGCCGCGGAGCGGGCCCCTGGGCGTGCTTCGCGCCGCCGCCGCACGCGTCGCCGGGTCGGCGTGGACCACGGCGTGCACGGCCTCTTCCCACGCCCGTGCCGGCCCCTCCCAGCCCGATTCCACGGCCGCCATGGGCTCGGCCTCGCCGCGGGCCACGCGCCCGGCCAGCCCCGAGGCCGAGAGCCGCCACAGCCGGTCGGCGTTCACGGATTCAGGTTCTCCACCACCGGAGGGACGAGAAAGAAGTCGCGCTCGCGATCGGGCGAGGCGGCGAGCGCCGCGTCGGCCGACAAGCGCCGCCCGTCGGGCACGTCGTCGCGCAGCGCGGCGTCGGCCGGGGCGAACGAGGTCGGCTCGCAGCCTTCCAGGTCGAGCCGATCGAGCGCCGCCGCGAAATCGAGGACCGCCGAAAGCTCGCCGGCCGTGCGGTCCAGGTCTGCCTCCTCGATCCGCAGCCGTGCCAGATGGGCGATACGGGTCACCTCGTCGCGGCTAATGGGCATCGGGGCCTCCGGTCAGGAACCGACCCAGCACCTTGCGGACTCGCGGGCCGAACCGCACCGTGAACTTGAGATCTTCCCCACCTCCCTCGGCGGCGATCACCACCCCGCGACCGAAGCTCTCATGGAACACTTCGCGCCCCAGGGTGTGAGCCAGCGAAGCGGGCGTGCGATAGGCGGGGCCCGAGGCGTCGGCACCGTCTCTTCGCGCCGCCCCCGACCGTTGCCGACCTTCCCACGCGCCCGGGATGCGCGTCGTGCTCCACGAGGCGGGAAGGGACTCTTCGCGATCCAAGATCTCCTCGGGGATCTCGTCGACGAATCGGGACACCTGACCGCCCTGGGCGGCCGGCCCGGTTCCCGCCGCGAAGCGCCGACGCAGCGCCGCGGCCGTGAGCAGCACCTCGTCGCGAGCCCGGGTGAGCGCCACGTAGAACAGGCGCCGCTCCTCCTCCAGCTCCTGGGTGCTCTCGAGCGCCGAGCCGTGGGGCATGAGTCCCTCCTCGAGGCCCGCGATCACCACCGCCGCGAACTCCAGCCCCTTGGCGTTGTGGGCGGTGAGCAACAGCACCCGATCGGCGTCTTCCTCGAGCCGGTCCACGTCCGCCACCAGGGCGGCCTCGGCCAGGAACGCCGCTAGGCCCAACTCCGCCCCCGTCGCCTCGAACTGGGTCGCCGAGGCGATCAGCTCCTCGAGGTTGGCACGCCGATCGACGGCCTCGGCTTCCGCTCGATCCTCGACCATCGCCTGGAGGTATCCGGACCGCTCCAGACAGCGTCGCAGGAGGAGATCCACCGGGTCCACCGCGTGACGCCTCAGGTCGTCGATGACCTCGAGGAACGCCGCGGCTCCGGTGGCCGCCCGCCCGAGCTCGCCGTCTTGCAGCAGGGCGCGCAGTGCCTCGACCGGATCGGCGACCCCCGCCATCAGCCGCTGCTCGATCCGAGCCCGGACGGCCTCGCCCAGGCCGCGGCGCGGGGTATTGACGACTCGCCAGAAGGCGGCCCGGTCGGCGGGATTGGCCACCACGCGCAGGTAGGCCATGATGTCCTTGACTTCCCGGCGCTGGTAGAAGGCCACACCGCCCACGACCTCGTACCGCAATCCGCGGTGACGCAGCTCGGTCTCGAGGGCTCGCGACTGGGCGTTGGTCCGGTAGAGCACCGCGCAATCGCTCAGTCGGGCGTCACGACGCCGCCATCTTTCCTCGAGATACCCGCAGATCCGCCGCGCCTCGTCCACTTCGTCGGCGGCCAATACGAACTTGAGCCGCGGTCCATTCTCCCGCTCGCACCACAGTCGCTTGCCCTGGCGCGCCCGATTGTGGGCGATCACCGCGTTGGCGGCGTGCAGGATGTTTCCGGTGGAGCGATAGTTCTGCTCCAGCCGCACCACCGTCGCCCCCGGGAACTTCTGCTCGAAGTCGAGGACGTGAGCCAGGTCGGCTCCACGCCAGCCGTAGATCGACTGGTCGTCGTCCCCGACGACGAACACGTTGCCGTGCCCGCTCGCCAAGGAGGCCACCAAGCAGAACTGGGCGTGGTTGGTGTCCTGGTACTCGTCGACCAGCACGTGCTCGAACCGCTTCGCGTAGCGGTCGACCACTTCGGGATGCTGCAACAGACGCACCGTCTCGCCGATCAGGTCGTCGAAGTCGAGCGCCGATTGGCGCCGGAGCGTCTCCTGGTAGAGCCCGAAGCACTCGGCCACCTGGCGCTCATACGGGCTCACCGCGACACGCGCCGCCTCCTCGGGAGAGACCAGCGCGTTCTTGGCGTCCGAGATCTTGGCCAGCAGGTCGCCGACCCGGAACGACGCGTCGGGCAACTTCAGGCGCCGGATCACGTCGCGCAGAACGCTCTCCTGATCCTCCCGGTCGTAGACGCTGAACCCCGCCGGCCACCACGCCCCCGGGACGCGCCCCGCCTCGCGGCGCAGGATGCGCAACCCGGTGCCGTGAAAGGTGCCGATCCACAGGCGCTCCGCCGCTTCCCCCACCGCGCGCACGATCCGCTCCCGCATCTCGCGCGCCGCCCGGTTGGTGAAGGTGAACGCCACCACCGCCTCGGGCCGCACGCCGCGCTCGATCAGCCGAGCGACCCGGGCCGTGAGGACCCGGGTCTTGCCGCTTCCGGCCCCCGCTACCACCAGCACCGGGCCGGTCTCGTGCTCGACCGCGGCGCGCTGTGCGGAGTTCAGTTCTGGAATGGGTCTCAAGGGCGTGGCTCTTCCCCGTCGCGAGGGTCGGCGGCGTGGTCGACCGGCAATCTAGCCCATGGCCGCCGCGACCGTCCACACGCGGGGGTGAGCCCACGGCACGCCAACCCTCGCCTTGCTACACCCGAACGCCCCTTACGCGCATGCGGTCACTTTTCGGCCGAGGATCTCGGTCACGCCTATGACCAGGTTCATGAAGGGACCTTTGGAGCGCTGCGAACGCTTGGTATAAGGGAGGTCAACACGCCCCGGGGAGGCACACCGTGAGCGCCTACTCGTTGTCCCAGGAGAGAGAGCGACAAACACCGGTCCCCTCCTGGGGTGGCTGGAGCACGTAGTGGGCTGTGACGGCGATGTCGAGCGTGGCGCGGCTGCCGCGGATTGCGACCTCCACCCGGTCCACCAAGGCGAGGACGACCCGGCGTCGGGTCTCGAACGAGAGCGGGCCGGCGTCCAGCCGCCGGTTGAGCGCGGCCAGCAGCACCCCTGCCGCGTCCAGGCGGCCCTGCGCCTCCCGAGCCCGAGCGCCAGCATCCTCCAGGGTGACGAGCTCGGCGGCCAGCGCCTCCCGCTCCTGGCGGGCCAGGTCGAGGTCGCGCTCGGCTTCGCCGTCGGTGATGAGGCCGCGCCGGTGCAGGGCGATGGTGCGCTCGCGCTCGGCGTCCTTGCCGGCGAGCTGCTTCCTCAGGTCCCGGAGGCGCTTGGTGGCGAAGGCCTGCTCACTGCGGCCGAGGGTCTGCTTGCGAGCCAGCTCCGCGACCGCGTCGTTCGGGTTGCGCACGATGGTCTCGCAGTCCTTCCAGATCGCCGCCTCCAGCGCGTCCGCGCGCAGCTGGCGCGCCGGGTGCCGGCCGGTGCACCGGTAGACCGGGTTCGACCCGCCGCCCCCGATCAGCCGCCGGCCGCACGCCGCGCACCGTAGGACACCCCTCAGTAGGAAGTCCCGCCGACAGTTGCGCTTCGAGTTCGAGAAGTTCCGGGCCAGCCCCGCCTGGGCCGCTTGCCAGGTCGCCCCGTCCACGATCGCGGTGCACTCGCTCTGGATGATTTTGCCTCCTGCGCGCTTGCGGCGCGGCCCCCAAACGCGGAGCCCGCGATAGGTCGGGTTCCGCGCGATCCGCCGCACGCTGCACGACGCCCAGCGGCTGTCGCTGCCCTTGGGGGCACGAATGCCGGTGGCGTAGAGCCGGTCCGCCACCGTCTGGCTGCTGGCGCCGCCGCCGATCATCTCGAAGATCATCCGGACCACCGCTGCGGGACTCACGGTGCTGCCGGGCAGCGGCGTCTCGTCGGGGACCAGCTTCTTCTCGGCGCTCAGCACATACCCGTAGGGCACGTGGCCGGCGGCGTGGTAGCCCTCGCGCGCCCGGCGATGCAGACCGGCGGTGGTCCTCGCGACGATGTTGCAGCGCTCCAGCTCGGCCACGCTGGCCAACGTGCTGATGAGGAACCGGCCCGGCGCCGTCGTCGAGTCGAACGGCTCCGCCGCGCAGAGGATCTCGACCCCGGCCGCCTCCAGCGCCTGGATCGCGGTCAGGGTCACGAGCGTGCTGCGGCCGAGGCGGTCCAGCTTGTAGGTGACCAGCTTGGTGATGCGGCCGGCCCTCGCGTCCTCCAGCAGGCGACGCCCCGCCGGCCGATCCTCCAGGCGCGTGGTCCCGGTGATCTCGTCCTCGTAGACGCTCGGCTCCGCCAGGCCGTGGCGCTCGCAGAAGCGGACGCACTCGGCCCGCTGCGTGGCGAGGCCGCCGCCCTGGTCCTCGGTGCTGGTCCGCAGGTAGCAGGCGATCCCCGGCTTGTCGCTCATGGCTTCCCCCGCAGCTGCTGCTGGTAGAGCATCAATCCGTCCAGCACGATGCTGCTCTGGTCGCGCCCCTCGCGGGCACCCTGCAGCCGCAACCACTTCCTCACGCGGCCCGGCAACGTGCACCGGACTTTCGCGGGATGGTCCCGGCGCGGCGGCCGACCCAGCTTCCTAGCCATTGGCCTTTCCCTCGTTCTCGGCCGCGCGCTTCCGCGCTTTCTCGGCGGCCACTGCCGCCTCAATCATCGAGTCCTGCGCTTGGTCGAACCGCCGCCGGATCGCAGCCTGGGACAGGTGGCGGGTCTTCCGGTGCTGCTTGCGGCTTCCCATATCACTTCCTCCTTCCGGGGCCTCGGGGCCCTGGAAGAATTATGCCTCGCACGCCGCTCGCGCGCTCCGACTATGTTCACAGAGCGGGACTCTGGTTCTAGGAGCGGCCCACCCGTGGTAGCTTCCGGCCCTACGCTCCAACCTGCCCACAGGAGGCCGTCATGATCACCAAGCGATTCCTCTACGTCTGTGCGGGGCTCCTGTGCCTCGCGCTGCGACATGACCCGGCCGCGCGGGCAGATGCACAATCTCGGGTCGTCGTCGAATGCGCCTCGGCTGGGCCTGGAAAGGAGCGTTGGGCAGTCATTGGTCGGCGCCTCTATCGGATCGTGTCGCCGGTGCCAGTAAGCAGCCGGAGCATTCTAAGTAGCACATCTTTTGACCACGTCACGCGAGATCCGGTCCCGGGCTCGGCCAGGATTGTTGCCTGTGGTTCGTGGGCCGTCGTTCTGGAAAACGGCGAGATCTGGGATTGCGCGGGTCGAGAAGGCTGGGTGCTCGCTGGGCGCTTCGGCACTCATGAGCGGACGAGATAGTCGTCATCGGGCCCCCACCCCCCACACAACAGTCCACGTTCGGCAGTCTGCCCCAAGCCTGGAGGCCGTCATGTTCGCCAAACGCTTCTTCTACGTCTGCGCGGGGCTGCTCTGCCTCGCGCTCGCCTATCACCTGGGGGCCAGGAGCGCGACGGCACAGGCCACCAAGACCCAGATCGCAACCGCTACTGGAGGGAGCTCTTGTCTCGTGATTCTCGCCAATGGCGATGTATACAGGGACGCGTCTGGCGACGGCACGCGATGGGTGAAGGCCGTGAACGTGTTCACGCCCTGACCGCTACCGAACCGGGGCAGGCTGCTACGCTGGGCCGGTACCAGGGGGGGCAGGCCCTTCGACCTCCCGGACCGCCGCACCTGCCGGCCCGGTCCGAACCTGGAGGCGGTCATGTTCGCCAAGCGATTCTTCTACGTCTGGGCGGGGCTGCTGTGCCTGGCGCTTGCCTACCACCTCGGAGCCCAAAGCGCTGTGGCGCTGGATCGCGATGGTCCAACCGCCGTCGGCCTGGTGGTCTACCCTGACGCTATGGGCGAGAGCCAGTGGTATGCGCTGGCTTCAAACGGCGACGTATATCATGTCACCAACCGCACCGGGTCTTGGGGCAAGAACTCGAACATCTTTTCCCCACACCCCCCGGCAAAGCTACCGTTGTCCGAGATACTTCCGGCGAAGACTCCGGGCAGCAAGCGGTAACAGGCCACGTTGAAATGCTTATCTCTTTGCTCGCGGGCCTCGCTCTGGCAGCGGTGATGTTTCTCCATGCTGTGCGTGTTAGGTGGATCGAGCGTTTTCGCGAGGCGCATGCCGATGCCCTTAGCGTGTTGGTCACCGTGCTGGCCACGTTCTGCGGCGTTGCCTGGGCGATCACGTGGACTGATATGGCCACCGATCAGCGTGAACGCCGAACAGTGGCCCGCCTGCTGGCCGTGGCTTCGCAGGAAATGTTCGTCGGGGCCGCGGATATCGCAATGGACCTGGGGGCGGCACCAAACCAAAGGGGAGCGCCGCCGGCCGATCCTTCGGTCTTCGGAGCTGTGCTGGAGAATGAAATCGTACTGAAGCACATGACCGATGCGGCACTGGGGAGGACGCAACGGCTTCGTGTCGTATATGCCAGGGCAAGACGGGACAGCGCAATGGAACGCACCGGGCAGACTCTTCTGCAACTGTCTGAGTTATTGAAGGCGGAGAGCCAGTATCAGAGCGGCCGGCACGACCGGCGCTGGCTCGCGCTGCAAATGAATCGCTCGGACTCGCTGAGGTGGAAACGTCTTGCGGAAACATTTAGGGCGGAAACGTTTAAGGAGGGCGTCCTCCACGAGTTTGGAATCGACCGCTACATGGAATTGGTCGACCGATTGTGGCAGTCGGGTTGGTAGTGACGAAGGGGCCGCCGTCGCCGGCCAGGGCACCGTGCTCATCGTCTGCCCCCGACCTCTGGTCCGCGCGACCCGGCGACCGGCCTTTCTGGCCCATCCTTGGAGTTCGATTCCGAGCGCACCAGCTCTTGGTGCCTGTACACGGTCTTCACGGCGATCCGGCCGGCGGCGAGCCAGGCCATGGCGACCGCAACCGCCGGGCTTTTAGCACTGAGGAGGCGATGATGGCAGGCATGTCATGGTCGGAGGCAGTCGAAGTGATCCAGCCGCATGTGGTTCGCATCTCGACTCCCCAGGGCTCAGGAACCGGGTTTCTCATCTCGAACGGCCGCAATAACACAGTCTGCGGTATCGCGACCGCGGCTCACGTGATCGATCACGCTCACTACTGGGAAGAGCCGATCCGGATCGATCACATAAGTTCGGGCAAGTCTCTTGTAGTCAGGGAGGACGACCGGGCCCTGTTTCTCGACTCGAACCGTGACACGGCAGCCATTCTGTTCGATCGTGGCGAGCTGCCGATGCCGGCCGATGCGCTTCCACTGGTACCTAAGGCCATGTTCCTGATGGTGGGCAACAGGATTGGGTGGCTCGGCTTCCCGGCCATACCTGCCGCCAGCCTTTGCTTCTTCTCGGGGGACGTCAGCGCGTGGCTCGGGGAGCAGACAGCGTACCTTGTCGATGGTGTGGCGATCAATGGCGTGAGCGGTGGTCCCGCCTTTCATATTGTGGAGACCGATCCGGGGGCCATCGTGATCGTCGGTGTGGTTTCGTCATACGTACCAAACCGGGCTACGGGCGAGGTGCTACCGGGGCTCTCTATTGTCAGGGACGTGTCGCAGTTCCACGAGTTGGCCCCGACGTTTGCATCGCTCGACGAAGCCCAAGAGGCTCAGCCGCCTGCGGATGCGCCGCCGCCCAAGCCCGAGAGTCAGGGCCTCGGGGAAACACCAGCGAGGCGTGCTACCTGAGCCTGATCCGCCGTCCTACGTGCCACCACGGTCACCGCTTCCCGTGCCGTCCGTGGTCCAGCTCTGGCTCCAGCCGCGACCGGCAATGGTCCAGGCCTGCACGATGGCGCGGTCCAGCATGGCTTCGATCCGCTCCGCGCTCTGACCCACCAGCCGAGGCGCCAGGCCACAGACGATCCGCCCCAAGCACTTCGCCAGCAGTTCCTCGTACTGACCAACGATCCAGGCCGCGTCCTCGATCGAGACGAGCCCCTCCTGCTGCGGCTGGGGGGTCTGCTGCTGTCCACCGAGCCGGGGCCTAATATTCTCGTTCCAAGCTCGGTCCGCCGCGGCAAAGTCAATCTTCCCGTCCGGGAACACGGCCCCATCCAAGTGCCCTCGCGCGACCGCCCGCCGCACGCTCTCGTGGGTCCCCCCAGGGAGACCCCGGCCTCGCCGGTCCCGCGCGTACGCCCTAGCGCTCCCCCTCATGCCCCCCTCATCAGCGCCCGGCTGTCGGCTGCCTTGCCCCGCGGGCTGTGCCTGGCCACATTTCGCCCGTCGCCGGGACCCGCGCCTCGTTGGACGGGGGAGGACCCGCAAATCGTACGGTGGTACCATTGACAAGCCGTTCTCCCTGCCGCTGCACTCCCAACGTCGGAGGCCGTCATGCGCACTCACCTCACCTCGCTTCTGGTCGTTCTCGCCGGTGCGTCCGTCCCGGTAGCGGTCCATGCGACCGACGTCGTCTATGCCCTCACCGGATCGGCGACCACGATCGTCTGTCCGCCGGAAGAGTGCACCTCGGGCGTGACGACGACCGGCAGCCTCACGGCCGGTTCTGTGCCCCCGGGGGCGCCGACGGCCGGTGATTTCCGGCTCGATCTTGCTTGGATTCTGCAGCCCACCGACCCGTGCCGCGCGCGGGGCGCAGACGGCACACTGACGATCAACTGGAGCGACGGCACCATCACCGTCGCAAGCGTCACCGGGCGGTTCCGCGATTCCAAGCCGGCACTCTTCGTGTCCGGCAGGGTCGGTGCCGGTTCGACCGGAAGCATCTATCAACCAGGGGATCCTTGCAGGAGCGTGGTCAACGCCCTCCCAGAAGACCCGTGCGTTGCCGGCACGGTCGCGGTCACCGGAGAGGTCGAACTCCGCACGAAGTAGTCGGAGTCCGCCCGGGGTGGTCAACAGCCGCTTCACGTGCGCATTCCCCCGCACGAATCGCGTGACTTCCCGCCGCAAAGTGAGTCCCGGGGCACCGCGCGGAGCGGCAGCCGGCCCCGGGGCGCGCGCACCGATGACGCTCGTGGCTGCACGAGCGCGGAGACCGGACGATGCCATCCGGCCGATGCGCGTGGCTATCAATGGGATTCCATAGCGGAAGTCCAAAAGATCAACTCGTGCGTCGTGCGCGAGCGCCCATCCAGCTTCCGAGTGAGCCAATCCTCAATGCGCCGCATCTCCTCGAAGTCGCCGACGCCCTCGATCGCAACACCGAAGTCACGCTTGATCCGCCGCTCCACGGATGTAGCCTGACCGGTCATGCGGCCTCCTCGATGATCTCGATCACCGGATCACGGCCGCGAGAGCTGCGACCAAGGATTATTTCCCGCGCCCATCCCAAGCCGACCTCGTGCTCGCTGCCCACCTCCCAGACCTGACCAGCGAAGCCGACGATGGATTTGAGCACCCGGATACGACAGCGCTTCAGCGGTTCGACGGGCAGCGCTGGTGCCGGAGGGGGCGCCGACGGTGCGACCGGCCGCTTCGATCGCTCGACGACTTCGAGGGCCTCGCGGCGCTCACGAGCCAACCGCTCGCGTCGCGCAATCACTCGCGGATCGTCGTTGTCGGCGATCGTGGCTCGGCCGCGGTGTAGAAGATTACGCCCCAAGAACTCGTCCACCAGGACACTTTCGCCGACGACGCCGAGGCGACAGCCACCGGGCGCAGCCGGATCGGCAACGATCACGGGGCTCGTCAGCGTGACTCTCAATCGGGGCGCCCTGGCGAGCTCCCGCTCCTGCTCGCGCTGCTCGGCCTCGGCGCGGAGGCGATCGCCCAACAGCGCGCCGGGCGGCTCGGTCGTCAGTATCGGCAACGGCGATTTCCCGATGCCCTCCACGCCCTCGTGCCGAGCCTGCCGCGATGCGAGCAGCGGTTCGGTCGCGTCCAGAGAACGCCACCGTCGTTCCTCTTCAGCGTACGGCCGGATCCAGCTCATGCTTGCCTCCTTGCTTGGTGCTCGCAGCGATCACCGCTCAGGGACGTTTCTCCTCCACGTCTCTTCTACTTCGCGCCTCAGATTCGGCGCCCATTCCCTTCGGACCACGGTCCGCGCCAGCGAGAGCCATCGCAGCTTGGCCGGCAGCCTCACGGTGCGGCGGAAGAGGTAGAGCAGCGTTGATCGCAGCTTCCCCGGCTGCTGTTGAAAGACTCCAACCTTCGGCACGATGTAGCTGCGGATCGCGCCTCTGCGACTCCGGCCCGCCGTGGTGCTCGGGAACAATCGCTGGAACCAGAAGCGGGGCGGAATACTGGATCGTGGCGATGGCCGCGCGCCCACCGGGATCGCGACGTTCTGGCCGACGAAACCGGTGCGCTCACCGCCTTCCTCATAGTGGGGGAGGAGCAAGCGCTCTCGCTGGCCGACAGCGACCGTGGTATTCAACCGGAACGGCGTGGCCCTCGGCTTGATGACCGCGACCTGCCGCCGGACGAACTCTTTGCGGACCAGGAAGCCGCGCTCGAGCTGGGCTCGTTCCTCGCGCTGGACCGCGTCGGCGGTACGGTTCAACGCGTTCGAGAGGGCGTAGGAAAACCTCTTCTGCCCCTTTCGCAGACCCAACAGGACCCGAGCGCTATTCGTACTGACCTTGATCTGAATCATGCAGCCCCCTCTCGGTGCCGCCCCGTGCGACGACCGCCTCCACTCCTGGAGCGGTCCAGGGCCGGCGATCGTCCCGGTGCTAGGGTCGGCGGCCGCTGGTTCATCGGCGAACCCGGCGCGTGCCACGACGACCGCATCAGGCTTATTGTCGTTGCGACACCAACCGCCGCTGGTTTCCGCCTGCCTGGCGTTTCCGCCGCCGTTCCGCCCCCCTTAAGGGGGAGGCGGAATGGCGGAACGGAAGCGGTACCGCCTGGTTCCGCCTGCTTTCCGCCTGGTTTCCGCCTGCCTTTCCGCCTTGTTTCCGCCTGATCGGGTTTCCGCCAAGTTTCCGCCAGGGGTTTGCCGCAGGAGGGCATCATTCCTCCGGCTCGGGGTCGCCGGCCGGTCGGTTCGTGGGGGCGTAATAGCCCCGCCGCGGCCGGTCGATCACCCGAAGGACATCGGTCATACGCTTGAGGGCGCGCTCGATCGACCTCGCTGGCAGGGGTGGGGCCTCGGCCGCGGCGGCCGCGATGATCCACTTGGCGGGGCTGGCCCCCTTCTCGACCAGGTACTTCAGCACGAAGTCTTCGGCCCGCTCGGTGGTGGTCTCGCCCTCGTCGACGGATCCCTCCCCGGTCAGGACGATCGGGGCATCGGGGCCTGCGGTCGTGTAGCGGATTCTGAGACTGGCGCGCTCGCCGTCCCGCCGCTTCACCTGGACCAGGTCCATGAGCCCCCGGGCCGGCTGGGACGCAACCCACACGGTGCTGGCCTGGGTGCTGAAGGCCACACTTCCATGCACGAGGTGCAGCTTCGCCAGGTGCCCGTCGGAGGCCGGCTTCCGCAGATGGCCGATCAGCGCGAAGGTGGTGTCGTAGTCCCGCCGGAGCCGAAACAACGTCGCATACACTGCCGCCACCGCCCCCGCGTCGTTCCCATCGATCCCGGCGAACACCTGCTGCACCGAGTCGAACACCACCAGCAGTGGCCGGTGGGCGCCCAGCTCGTACTCGATCCGCTGCAGCCCCTCGGCCGTCGTGAGGTTCACGCCCTGTTGTGAGGCCACCCGCAGCTGGTGGTGCGGGGCACCGAGGCGCAGGTAGAGGCGCGACACCTCGCGCACCGATTGCTCCTCGTCGAACACCAGCACCGGCCCGGCCCTGGCCACCTGGATACCGCACCAGGCGCCGCCCGTGGCCACCGCCATCGCCAGCGCCGCGATCGTCGTGGACTTGCCGATCCCCCCGTCGCCGGGGGCCAGGGCGATGTCCCCCTCGGCCAACCAGCCCGGCACGATCCACGGCACCGCGGGAATCCCCGCGTCCCGGATCGTGGCGAGGTCCAGGTACTCCACCTGGGGCGCGTCGGGCTTCTTCTCCGCTGCCCATCGGGGCGCGGCCGCGACCAGCGCATCGAGCCGAGCGCGGCGTTCGCCGGTCGGGACGGGGCCGAGCCAGTCCACCAGGTCGGAATGCTCCCCGAGGTCCGAGAACCGCACCGTGCGGATGTCGTAGGTGCCGACCGCCGCTAGCGATGCAGCCTCCGCTCGGCCGTGGGCTCGGCCGGCGGAGTCGTGGTCCTCGAAGACCACCGCCGCCGCGGCCCCACGAAGCTGCTCGGCGTGGCCCGGGGTCCACTTGGGGGCTCGGCCGTCCTCCGAGGCGCCACCGACGTTGCACGTGCCCGGCAGGCCCAGGGCGATCAGCGCGTCGACGACGCGCTCGCCCTCGCCGATGTAGACGGTCCCGCCGGAGCGCGCCGCTTCGATCACGGCCGCGGCGTTGTAGAGCAGGGCCCGGGTGTCGGGCTTGGCGAAGCCCCTCGGCAGGTCGCGCGGCCAGCACCACTCGCCAGCGTTCCAGTACTGGCGTTGCAGCTTCACGGTCTTGCCGTGGCGCAGGTGGCGCACCACTCGTAGCACCGGGGTGCCCGCCGCGTCGCGATAGTCGTGGTGGACGACCTCGGTGCTCGGGCTCGCGCCGTCGCCGTTGTGCGAAGGGGCGCCGCCGAGGATCAGGTCGCGATCCGCGTCCGTGGCACCCAGCTCCTCGAGCATCAGCGGCAGCGCGGCGGCCGGCCCGCACACCTGGCACGCGGCGATCACCAGTACCTGGTCGCCCGCGCGGGCGTCGGCCGAGGGCTTGAGATCGTCGTGGAGGCAGCAGCAGAACTTGAACGCTGTGTGGCCAGGGTTCCAGACGACGCGCTTCCGCGCACGGATCAGAAGCTCCGCGAACCGCTCCAGGCCCGCGCTCAACGAGGCTCCGCGCGGTCGATGGCGATGTCGGCGAGCCAATGCGCCAGATGTTGGAGGACGTCGTCCGGGAGCGCCGCGGTCAGCGAGATCCCGTCATGGGGGCCGCCGACCGCCGTGAGCGTCAGCTCCACCGCGGGCTGGTCCGGGGTGCCGCAGGTGTCGCACAGCCGATACTCCAGATCGACGTGACGCGCCGGGTCAATCGGTTGGTTGTTGCGAGGGCCGTCCCTGGCCGGCGTCGTCATGGGTGGTGCTCTTGATCGGCGGCGGGATGCTGCGGGGAGAGCTGGGGATCAGCGGTGGGGACGGGGTCGCGGAGGATGGCTTCGAGGGCAGCCACCACCTGCGGCACGCGCTGCGGATCGGGTGCGTGGCGCGGCTCGATTCGAAGCTGCGGTGCTCGTCTCCTGTGGCCCCTGCTGCCCAAACAGAACCTCCCGACAAAAGACAACGACCAGGTCGATGGCTTCTTCCATCTCGATCCATCGCACCCAGCCGTTCCATTGCCGGGAGTCCAAAGTCCATTCGCAGCTCGCGGGCGAGCCCCGCGTCTAATCGCTCGTCGGTATCCTCCGCACCAGTTTCCGAACTTCGGCCCATTCGGGCTTAGACAGCGCCCTTTGGACTCTCAGCGCCGTCACCCGCCACACCCGCTCGCCAGCGAGGTACCGCTGCACCGTCGCCGGACCAACCTCGGCATCGGCGGCCAGGCGTCGCAGGTCCATCAGATCCAGTTGGAGCTCGTTGCTCATGGCTCTCTCCTCTGACTGCCGACTTTGCCTGAAAGCTGCGCCGTCCGCTGCAACTATTTTGTCCTCTGGAGCAGAGCGCTCACGACACGGCCATCGATTCCGCCCGCGCTGGCAGAGGGCGGCGTGGCACTCTGCCGAGCCGATGCGACCGCACCAGACTTTGTCGCTCGCTCTCCCACCTCTCCGATCACGCCCTGCCCGATGGACTGGTTTCGCTGGCCGCCGCGAGCCGGGCCACCACCGCCGAGCTACTGGCTGTGCTGGCCGAAGTCGACCGGCGGCAGCTGTACGTCGAGGCGGGCTACCCATCGATATTGACGTACTGCGTCCTCGAGCTGCGGATGGCCGAGGATGCCGCCGAGGAACGAATCGATGTGGCCCGAGCCGCCCGGCAGTTCCCGGGCATCTTCGAAGCCGTGGCAGAGGGCCGGCTGCACCTGAGCGCCGTCGTCCTACTGGCTCCCTACCTGACCCAAGAGAACGCCGACGAGCTCTTGGCGGCGGCCGCGGGCAGGACCGAGCGGGAGATCGAGGAACTGGTGGCCCAGCGATTCCCACGCCCGCAGGAGCCGCAGGAGAGGCTGCCGGCTTCACCATCGCGGGCGGAGGAGTAACTCGCGCCGGGCGAGCTCCATGTGCCCCCAGTGGCCCCGGCGGCACGCGAGGGGGCCGTTTCGGATCCTCGACCTCAGAACTCCGGACCGATGGTGAAGTGCCAGCGGGGCTCGCTCGTCTCCACCAAGTCGGTGGCCCAGGCCATGTCCAGCTTGAGGATGAAGAAGTACACCGCGGTCCGCACTCCGGTGCCGAATCCGAACATCAGGTCCCGCAGGTGGCGCCGGCCGTCCACCTGCTCGCTCACGCGCACCGCCTCGCCGCGGTCCCACGCGAACCCGGCGTCGGCAAACACCGCCCCCCTCAGGTTGAATACCCCGAGCGGAACCGGACCCACCACCCCCAGCTGCTGGATGAAGGGGAAGCGCAGCTCGGCGTTGACCAGCGCGACGCGTGAGCCGGTCGAATCGAAGTCGGAGTAGCCACGGATGGTGGAAAACCCGCCGACGCGGAACACCTGTGGATCCCGACCTTCGCTGTACCCGCCGAGGAAACGCCCGGCGAAGGTGTAGCCATGGGTGAGGTCCCAATACCGCCGCATGTCGAAGGTGACGGTGCGGTAGGCCAGGCCATTGTCGAACCACGAGAACGACGGGCTGAAGGTCAGGTTGTAGCGCTGACCGTTCACCGGGCCATAGTATCCGAACAGCGTGTTGTCCCCGATCAGCGAGATCTGGGGAGAGCTCACCGAACGGAACTCCCTGCCGGTCTCGAAGAACTGATCGTCGAAGAAGGTTCGTTCGACGAACATCTGCGCGTACCCGAGATCCATCCTTCGGAAGCGGTCGAACGGGTAGGACGACTGGAGGGTGAGGCCGAAATTGCGGTCCGAGAACAGGCGCGGCGTGCCGAGCTGCTCGCCCAGGGTCGTAACCTGGGACTCGAAGTAGTTCTTGAAATGAAACACCCCGAAGGCCAGATCCCAGCGCCGGGGCAGGTAGTTGTAGATCACCAAGGCGTTGGTCTCGGAGAACGAGTTGGTGAACACGTCCGTCGACACGTAGACCGTGTGGTTCCCAAGAAAATCGCTGAGCAGGAACTGGGAAGTGCCGACGAAGCCAAAGCTCGAGGCATAGAAGCTCCCCCCGGCATAGTCGGGCGTCAGTCGCGGCCGATACGGCGTGGGCCTCTGCGACAGCACGGAATCCGAGACGGCGAACGGGCCCCCGCGCTCGACCAAGGGGCTCAACGTGGGCAGTCTCGGCACGGTGTCCGCCTCGCCCGGGAACCGCGACACGTAGCCGGGGCCCCAGGGCCGGGGCCCAAGCCGCGGCGGTACAACGGCGGCGCTGTCGGCATGCGTCCGCCGGTCCTCCCTCGGCATCAGTTCGGTCGCAGCCGATCGTAGCGTGTCGGGCATCGCCAGGCTGTCCGGCCAGGCTCCGGCAAGCGCTCCGTGGGTGGTCCCGGGGGCCACGCTATCCTCGAGGGCGGCGTGGGCACCCTCGAGCGTCAGAACGGCCTGGGGCGACTGGCGCCGCAGGCGTTCCAGGACCGGGTCCAGGGACAGCGGTTCCTTGACCGCGAAGACGTCGAAGCCGCCGCGGTTGAACGCCGAAAATACCAGGCGGTCGTTCTGACGCGACCAAGACAGGCTTGCGACCCCACCCTGTACGTCGGTGAGCTGGATGATCGAGGCGTCCCGGACGTCGTAGAGGAAGATGTTCGATGCGCCGCCGCGATCGGAAATGAAGGCCAGCTTGTTGCCATCGGGCGACCAAGCCGGGGACCGATCGTCACCGTGGGTGTCTACCACCGGGCGGATCGAGCCGCTCCCCAGATCGAGGTCGAACAGCCCATAGGCGCCGAAGCCGTTCTCGCGTCGCTGCGGGTGAAGCACCACCGGCGCCAGGCGATCGGAAGAGAAGGTGAGGGTTCGCCCGTCGGGCTTCCAGGCCGGCTCCTTCTCGTCGTAGGTGTCGTCGGTGAGCCGGGTGATCGCGCGATCGCGCAGCCCGACCAACCACAGATCCGAACGACCCTCGCGCACGCCGACCACCACCAGCGAGTCGCCGACCGGCGACCAGGCGGGGTAGTAGAGCGCCTCGCAGCCGACGTCGATGCGCTGCAGGATCCTGCCATTCTTGGCCGAGACCACGTACAGCACGTCGCGTCCTCCGCTCTTCACCGCGAGCCCCAGCCGCCGGCCGTCCGGAGACCAGGTCAGGGAGCTGCGGAACGAGGGAATCGATTCGAACTGCACGTTCCGCTCCCCGCGAATCACGCGGCGCAAGACCTTCCCGTCGAAGGCGGACATGATGTAGACATCCGTGTACTGGCGGCGGTCCGAGAAGAATGCGATCCGATCCCCTTGAGGAGAAACGGCCGGCGCGGTGTTGAGGTTGCTTTCGTCCCGACGGTGGTCGGTGAGCCGACGCGCGAACCGTTCGGGGTCTTCCTTGGTGGCCACCGTCGGCCAATACCGTTTCTTCAGCCACTCGCGCCATTGCTGGTCGAACTTCTCCACCGGCGTCCCGACGCTGCGCTGGAACGCCCCCTCGAAGCTGTGCATCGCCCGGATGCGCTGCAGCAGGTCGCGCAGGCGCTCGTCCCCAAAGCGGTCGACCAGGTATCCGAGAGCCGATTGGCCCTGCTTGTAGACGATGTACCCGCCGGAATACCGGAGCGGCGGCAGGTAGCCGGCGATGGCCCCGTCGCGCAGGAACATCTCGGCGTTCGGTTCCATCCCCAGCGAGAAATACTCGGCCAACCCCTCGGCGAACCACAGCGGCACCTGGTAAAAGCTCTGGCGCCCGATCAAGGAACCGGCCGAGCCGCCATAGATCAGGTCGAACATGAAGGCATGGGTGAGCTCGTGAACGACCACGTGACGAAGATCCTCGTACGAGCCCGTGAACGGCAGCACCACGCGGTTGCGCAACAGCTCGGTGAAGCCTCCGGTGCCCGCGTCGATCAGCTCGGGAGTGACGTTGGTCTGGGCGAAGTCGTTGTGGGAGCCGTAGAGGACGATGGGCACGCGACGGCCCAGCGTGTGCCCCATGCGCGCGCTGAGCATCCCGTTGGTCTTCTCGGCGAGATCGAGCACCCGCCGCGCGAGGCTGTCGAGGCCGGTGTAGAAGTAGACCTCGAAATGGTCGGAGGTGATGGAGCGCCAGTCGTAGCGGCGATACTGCACCTTGTTCTGGCCGAAGTACTGCGCCTCCACCCGTCCGGCGCCCCCGACCAGCAGTAGCAGCACGGCCCAGGCCGCACACCCCGTCCACCGCATACGGGTCTCCCTTTCTCGATCCACGGCCCCCGAAGTACCCTTACATACCACGTCGGACTCCGCCGGTTCAGACAAACTTTCGTCACCCCTCGGGGCACCGCATGGCACCCGCCCCGGGCTCAGTACTCCCAACGGGCCTTGAGGTTGACGTTGAAGTCCGGGGCCGAGGAGGGAGTGGTGCTGCCGGCGGTCTGACGCTTCTGGGTGAGCTGACTCGTGATGTAGAAGAACCGACTCAGCCGGTACTCGGCCTCGATGTCGCGCTCGATCGGGTTCACATCGGTGCCCGAAAGCACCGAGCTTCCGGTTCCGGGCAGAAGCTGTCGGTAGCGCACGGCCAGCTGGCTGTTGAGCTGGCTGCCCACGCCGAGGATCACGCCGCCTTGCCCCAGCAGCCCACCCGATTGCCGCGCGATCTCCCACTCGGTGAGGTAACCGCGAAACGCCTTGGACAGCTCCGACGAGAGCTGGCGGTTGATGGCCTGCGTCAGGTAACTGTCCGCGGGGTCCTTGAGCGCCACCGTCTCGCCCTGGACGAAGCGCCCGACGGTCAGCTCCCGCAGGATCTGCGCCTCGTCGAGGGCGTCCGGCTCGCTCGCCAGCTCGACCGCCGGCCGGCTCGAACGACCGCGGATTCGGACCGTGATGGTCTGCGGCTGGGGCCGAACCGGCGGGCCGGTCGGCGAATCGAACGCCTGACTCGGCACCAGGCGGGTGGTGGCCTCGGCATCCACTACCGGATCCACGCCGCCCACGTTGTCGAAGGTCAGGGCGGCCCGTTTCACGGTGAAGCGGTTGCTGAGGAAGTAATACGTGCCGCGGAGCGCCTCCATGTCGCCGAAGATCAGCAGCTGCTCCGGGCTCTGCTCGATGTTGAGGTCGGCGCTGAACTCGATGTCGCCGTCGGACGGCTGCCAATGCAGATTGTCGTTGGCGTGCACCTGGAGGTGGTAGGTCCAGAACAGGGGCTGGGTGCTCGCGGCCACCTGCTGGACCTCGGTCTGTCGGGTGAAGTCGTAGAGGATCACCGCGCGCCGGATCTCGACATTGTCGCTGGTCACGCGCGGCACCGTATGACCGCCGATCCGGGGCCCGTTGGTGACCTTGAAGTCGCCGTCGAAGCGCGCCGCGTACACCCCGGGCTCCAACGCCGCGACGTCGCGCATCGAGAGGTCGAACGAGTAGCCGGCCAGCCCGGCGCCCCGCAGGTTCACGACCCCGTGGGCCGCCACGCGCCCGGGCTCGCCTTGTCGGGTGCGCTGGATCGCGGTCAAGGTGTCGAGCGTCACCCGCGACTCTCCCAGCGTGAGCCGCGCCGTGACGTCCTGCAGCACCTCCTCCCGTCCGGCCAGTCGCAGGCGACCCTCGCGAAGTCGCGCGGTGCCGTGCAGCGCCGGCTTCTGAGGGGTGCCGGAAACCTCGGCATCGATGCTGAAGCGGCCGGCCGCCGAGCCGATCTGCGGCACGAACAGCGGGAGCAGGCCCAAGTCGCCGTCGGGGTAATCCAGGCGCCACGACATCGGCGCTTCCGGCAGCCTTAGGGACTGGCCGAACGCGAGCTGGAACGGCATCTCTCCCACGATCGTCGACGTCACGCCGCCGCGCGTCAGCTTGAGCTCCCGCACCTGTAGGCGCTCGTCGCGAAGCTCGGCCTTCACCGCGACCTGGTCCGCGGTGTAGTTCCGCCAGCCGAGCGCGCGGCCGTCCACCTCCAGTTGGAGCTCCGGGTGTGCCGGTCGGCCGGCGACCTCGAGGGTGCCGCTCAAGCGCCCGCGCCAGCCTTGAGCCGGTGGGGTGAACTGCCCGAGATGATCCACCGGTAACCCCTGCGCGCTCAAGGTGCCCTGCCAACGAGACGCCCCCGCGAGCCACCGCACCACGCCCGCTGCGGTCAGGGTGTCGGGCCACGTCCGGGTCGTCCCCTCGATTCGGCCCGAGCCGCGCAGGGTCCCGCCCTGAACGCCGAGCACCAACTGTCGGACCTCGAAGCGCGAAGGACCGCCGCCGAGCGAGAGCGCGAGCGAGTCGGCGCGGTGGTCCTGGTACGCCGGGGCGCGGCACGCGGCGCTCAGCTCCCAACGCGGATCGCTCTCCGCGCCGGTCACGCGCAACTCTCCCCCGGCTCGTCCTTCGAGCCTCCATTCGGCCGGCAGCCCGATACGGGCCAGCTCCACGTCTTGGGCCGTGGCGTGCCAGTCGTGCCAGCCCCCGGGGGCGGCCCAGCGTCCCGACATCTCGAGGCGCGCGGTCCCGTCGGCAGCCGTGAGCCGCTCGAAGGTCACGCCTCGCGCATCCCCCGAGAGTCGCATCGGCGGGCTGGCCACCCAGTGAAACTGACTGCTCTGCGCGCTGGCGCGCTCGGCCCCGAAGCTCCAGCCGCGGTCGTTCCACCCGGTCCCGCCGGCCAGCGCCACCACCGTGTCGCCCGCCCAGGCTTCGAGCGCAGGAAATCCCAGCGATCGGTCCCCGAGATGCAATGGGGTGGCGAGGCTGTCGAAGTGGATCCCCAAGAACACGAGCTGCTCGAGCCGCGCCCGCGCGGTGAGGTCCGGGACCGGGAGGAGGCGGCCCTGAATTTCGCTCAGCGTCCAGCGCGCCGACTGCGCCCCGAACCACCGGGTCGCAGCACCCGAGAGCGTGCCCGTGACGTCGAGGGCGCCCTCGTGTCCGGTCACCGCACCGGCTCCGGCAACCAGCGAGCCTTGGATGCCGGTGGCCCGGCCATCGGGCCACTCATCGAGCGGGAAGCGGGCCACCGTGTAGACGCCTCGCCAAGCACCCTCGTCCACGGCGCCCGTCAGCGTCAGCTCGCCGCCGCGGCGAAACGCGCGCACCCGGAAGCTGTCGGCGCCGATCGGGCGGAAGTCCACGGCGACCACGGCGCTGTCGGTACGCCACCCCGCCCACTCGGAGCTGCCCAGCCGTGCGGCCAGCTGGGAGTGGTTGTGGTCGCGCGAGTCCACGCGGTACTTGAACCTTCCGTGCAGCCGGCCGGCCGGCCAACCGGCGATGCCGATCACGGACCAGCGTGCCGGATCCACGCCGGTCGCGAGCCCGCCCACTTCCCAGCCTCGGCGGGACCAGCTGAGCTGACCGTCCAGGGCCCCGGCGGCGGAGTGCCCGCGCAGCGGCGCCAGGGTGAGACGCCCCGACTCCCACTGGAACTCGCCATGGCTCTCGAGCGGCAGGTCGGCCCACACCGCGCGCGACTCGAACGAACCCCGCCACCCCGTCCCTCCGCGGGCGCTCAGGCGCACGCGGCCCTCGCCCGTGACGTCGAGCGTTTGGTTGCGGAACACCGCGGCGAGCCACGCCCACCGCACGCGCTGGATCTCGGCCTCGACCCTTCGCTCTCCCGCCTCACGCGGCCACGAGGCTCGACCCCGCAGCTCCAGATCGGGGCTCTTCAGCTCACGCACCTCGAGCTGCACACTGTCCGCCACCGACACCCCCCCCGCGAACCGCTCAAGCCTCAGCCCATAGGGGCCCCGCTTCCAGGTCAGGGATCGGACGTCTACCCGCGTCGGGCCCCCGGTGGCCGCGGTGGCGTCGAGGTCGAAGTCCTCGACCCCTTCGCGCGTTCCGTCGATCCGGACGTCCCCATCTCGGATCCGCAGGCTGAAGTCGAAGCCGCGCGAGGCACGGCGCCCCGGGCCCGGGCGCCAGGTCGGAAGCCGTAGCCGTCCATCGGCACCCCGTCTCAGGTGAACGATCGGCCGATCCAGCTCGATCACGATCGCGCCGCGCCGCCCGGCGAACAAGTCCCAGGTCGAATACCGCAACCTCATCGACCGCGCTTCGAGCAGGACCGGCCCGTCGCGGAACTGCACCTGCGGCGAGATCACGTCCACCGTGGCCAGCGGGTTACCCCGCACCGCTTTCACCTTCAGCACCACGTCGCTCCGAGACATCAGAGTCTGGTTGATCCTCCCGGACAGCTCGCGCGCCGCCCATTCGGTGTGGTTCCATAGGTAATAGGCCCCGCCGAACAGGGACACCGCCGTCAGCCCGATCCCCGACAGCACCACCACGATCGCCAGCTGGCGGACCGTCCAGCGCACCGGCCTGCGGATCGGAGCCGGTACGTGGTCGACCGCTTCCTCGACTGCCTGGTCCATCCGCTCGACGGCATGCTCGACCGTATGCTCGAGCTTCTCGACCAGGGTCTCGGGGCGATCCGGCGATGGTTCCTTGGGCGTCGTCATGCGGTCCTCAAAACGACGGCCCGATGGCGAACTGGAGTCGGGGCGGTGAGCTCGAGGGGCGCAGACGCCACGTGAAGTCCAGCCGCAGCGGTCCGATTGGCAGATTGGCCCGCGGGCCGAGCCCCGCCACGTAGCGGACCGCGTTCACGTCGGATTCATCGGCCGAGACCCACAGCTCGCGGGCTCGGATGTGCTCCGGCCGCGCCCACACGTTTCCCGCATCCACGTACGCTTCGATCCCCAACGGACCGAGGAAGGGAAGACGCAGCTCGGTGGGCACCCTCATCTCGACGCTGGCCTGCAACACCACCAGCCCGCCCGACGGATGGATCGAGTTCTCGTCGTGCCCGCGAATCGAGTTGACGCCCCCGGTGCGGAAGCGCTCCTCCAGGGGCACCCGCGCCACCTCGGGGTCCACCACCAGGGTATCCGAGAACTTGGGCCGTGGACCGAACGGGTCAATGATGCCGCCGCGCGCGCGGGTGGCCAAGGTCCAGCCGTTCGGCAGCGGCGTGTACCACGAAGCGATCATCTCCGAGCGCCAGAAGCTGCTGCTGCCGCTCAGGGGGCCACCGGCGACCTCCGCGCTCACCGAGACGGCCGAGCCGCGGGCTGCGTTGAACGGGTTGTCGCGGATGTCCCGCTCCAGCCCCAAACCCAGGCTGTGGGTGGTGTACTTCGGCACGATCACCGTGTCCGGGCGCGCGGGATCCAGGTCCCCGGCGAGGATCTCGAGATCCTGGTTGGCGAAGATGTTCTTTTGCGTCAGGGTCAGGCGGGTGAAGCGGTTCAGCTCCCGTCGGAGCTGGAGGTTCACGTCCTTGAACTCCTGACGCACGATCCAGCGCGGATCGGCCCGGTCGTCGTGGCGCTCGTACAGCGGGGTCACCTGCCCGCGCGTGCGGGAGCGCAGCAGCCATGGCTCGAGCAAGGTCGCGCTCAGGTTCCAGCGCTGGAACTTGCCGTCGCCGTAGAAGGTCAGCAGCGAGCCGACCGCTCCCTGCTGGCCCCAGCCCAGCAGGTTTCGATGCCCCCACTCCCCGGTCAGGCGAAAGCGCTCGTCGGTGCCGCTGCCGATGCCCGCGTCGACCCAGCGCGGCTTGCGCTCGCGCAGCCGGATCTCGAAGTTCATCAACGTCCGGGTCGAATCCGGCACCGGCTCGATCTGGACCTGGCTGAACAACCCGCTTTCATAGAGCCGCTCCTGG
This sequence comes from Candidatus Eiseniibacteriota bacterium, assembly GCA_036505355.1. Taxonomy (GTDB): domain Bacteria; phylum Eisenbacteria; class RBG-16-71-46; order RBG-16-71-46; family RBG-16-71-46; genus WS-8. Next base: position 23,556 of record DASXTP010000102.1, read on the forward strand.
GACCGCACCACCCGGGACCACTGATAGGGGGCGCCGCTCCGAATCGCCAGCTCGCGCCGGACCAACGACTCGCGGACCCGGGCGCGTCCCTCGATATCGATCTTCCCCACCTGGTAGCGGACGCCCTCTTGAACGTCGTAGCGCACCCGCACGCGCAGCGATTCCGGCACCTCGCGCACCGCCGAGCCCGTGACCTGCGGTCGGAATCCCCGCTCCTGGTATAGGCTCGTGATCACCAGGGTGTCGAGCTGGAGGTAGGCCGGATCGAAGGCCCGACCGGGGCGCGCCCAGAGCTTGCGTCGCAGGTCCTTCTCCGCCACCGAAGCCACGCCGCCGAACTCCACGAAGCGAACCTTGGATGGCTCGCCCTCGTGGACCAGGAACAGCACATCGACCTCGTCCCTCTGGCCGCTCGACGCCACCCGGTACTCCACGGTCGCGTCGAGGTAGCCGTGGTGGCGATACAGATCCGCGATCGCCGTCACATCCGAGAGCAGGTAGTCGCGCCGAAGCACCGGCCGTTCTCGCCACGGCCAAAGCGACGGATTCTTGGTCTTCATCACCCGCTCGATCGCGCCGGCGCCCAAGTGTCGGTGGCCATCGATCCGCACCGAGGCGATGATCTTGAGCTCCTGGAGCAGCTCCTCCTGGGACCGTGCGATGTCGGGAGCGATCGTCGCCGCCGTCATGAAGCCCACCGCGATCCCCCTGCGCAAGCCGCTAAGGCGGACTCGGCGCAACCTGGCCCTCCTGGGGGGCCCTATCGAGCGCCCGCTGTCGTTGCAGCAGGCGGAGCGGGTCGTTGGCCAGGATGACGATGAATAACGTCCCGATCACCACCAGACCCACCTTCTGGTACCGCAGGTAGGCACGCGCGGAGAGGGCCTGGCCGCGCACCGCCTGAACCAGCGCCAACGCGATGTGTCCGCCGTCCAGGACCGGGATGGGAAGCAGGTTGAACGCCATGATGGCGATGTGGATCATCGCCAGGAACTGCAGATACGCATCGAAGCCGCGCTTCGCCTGTTCGCTGGCCGCCTGGGCGATGAACAGTGGACCACCCAGGTACTCTCGGTAGTAGAGCGGCCGCGTGAGCGTCAGCCACATTCCGCCGTACACGTTGACTACCAGGGCACCGGTGGCGCGAAAGCCGAGAGCCAGTGATTTCAGCGGGGAATGTCGTTCGACGAAGACCCCGGAGCGCGGCGCCTCGATGCCGATCCGGGCGTCCACCGACCCGCGGCGGCCTTCGGGGTTGATCGGAATCACGATCAGCTCGAAGGTGCGACCACCACGCTCCACCCGGAGCCGCACCGGCTGATCGACCCGGCCGCGCAGCGCGACCGGCAGCTCGTCCCAGGCCCGGACCGGCCGCCCGTTGACGGCCAGGATCCGGTCACCTTCCTTGAGCCCCGCCTTATAGGCCGGCATGCCGGTGACCACGCCGCCGACGACCGGGGGATCGGGGGGCCGGCGAAGACCCAGGAGCAGCGGCTCGCGCTGCTCGGGCGTCAGCGAGAACTGCAGCACCGAATCACGGCGGGCCACCGATAGCGTCACCGGTTCGGACTTGGGATGCTTCGAAGCGGTGAGGAAGATGCCGATCCAGCTCGTTACCGGCTGTCCGGCGACGTCGATCACGCGGTCCCCTTCGCGTAGGCCCAGCCGGTGGGCGAGGCTCGAGTCTGCGACCGGACCCAGCACGTTGGGATGATCCGGGTAGGTGACACCGACCATCCCCACCGACACCATCACCAGGAACGCAGTCACCAGATTGGCCGCTGGGCCTGCGGCGGCGATCAGCAGACGTCCCTGCCAAGGATGCGATAGGAACTGCTCGGGCCCGGTGGGCATCGATCCGTCCTCGGCCGGGCTGTCGCCGGCCATCTGGACGTATCCGCCGAGCGGAACCCAGGAGAGACGGTATTCGGTCTCGCCGCGCGTCACCCGCAGGAGGGCGGGCCCGAATCCGAGCGAGAACTTCAACACCTTGACGCCCCGCCACTTGGCGACCAAGAAGTGCCCCAGCTCGTGGACGAAGATGACCAGGCCGAGCAGCACGACCCCGGGAAGAATCAGGTTCCAGATCACGCCCAACTCCTTGGATGGCAATGCGCTCGCGAAAGGTACGCCGCGTCTCTCGGAGCGTCAAGCCACGGCGCCCAAAGAGCATGGCGGATCGGCCCCAGACAGTATTGGCCCCGCACTTCCCGCCAGCCCGGCTGTCGGCATTTCCGTTCCTTGACGAGGTCCCTCCAGATCGGCAGCAGATTTCATGCCGCCTCCCCGCGCTCCGCCAACACCTCGTGATACGCGGCCAGGGTCCGCTCGACCGTGCGCGCGATGTGGAACTCGCGGACCGATCCTCGCGCGCGTTCCGCCCAATCTTGTCGCGATTCCGCATCGGCCAGCGCCTCGAGCAACGCGCCGGCCAGCGCGTGCGGGTTGCGGCCCGGCACCAGCCGCCCGGTGCGCCCGTCCTCGACGATCTCCGGCACCCCGCCGACCGCGGTCGCCACCACGGGGATTCCCAGCGCCTGCGCATCCAGCAGCGACGTACACAGACCCTCGAGGAAGGACGAAAGAACGAACAGGGTGAACTGGCGCATCAGCGCGTGCGCATCGGCCCGGAAGCCGAGCAGATGGACGGCCGACTCGAGCTTGAGCTCGGCCCGGCGGCGCTCGAGCGGGACCCGGCATTCACCCTCTCCCAGCCAAACGAAATGCACGTCGGGACGCCGGGCGAGCACCTCGGCCGCCGCCAGCAAAAGGTCGGCGTGGTTCTTGTGCGGGGCGAGAGCCGCCACCGTGCCGAGGATCGGCGCTCCTGCCGGTGCGCCGATCAAGGACCGGAGGTCGGGCCCGGGTGGTGGATCGGGGAACTCGGTGCCGCTCGGTACCCACAGCAGCTTGTGCGTCGGGACGCCGCTGCGGCGCATGACCTCCAGCACGCCGCGACTGATGCACAGGTAGCGGTCCACCGGCAGCCGATACTTGATCGCACTCAGCGGATTCCTGGCGACTCGAAAATCCACCCGCCGCGACACCAGCACCGCGGGGACCCCCGCCAGCCGAGCGGCGGGGACCCCCACCGCGTGCGCATGCGCACTGTGCGCGTGCGCCACTCGCACACCCCAAGCGCGAAGGTGGGCCACCGCGCGTACCGCGGCGCCGACGTCCCACTCCGAACGGGGCCGCCACTCGGCCGCTTCGAACCCGGCGGCCCGCGCTCGGTCGAGCAGCGGCCCGCGCGGGGCGAGCAGCCGCGAGTCCACACCGCGGTCCCTGAGGCCATGCATCAGCAGCAGGACCTGTGCTTGGCCGCCGCGCCAGTCGCGCCCGGTGTCCAGGTGGGCGACTCGCAGGCAGGCGTCCCTCACCTCCGACGTCATGGCGCGGTTTCCGGTCCGGCCTCCGAGTCGTCATTCCCCTCGGCCCGGTGCGGCTCCGCCCACAGCTCGCCGTACTTGAGCAGCACCTGGGTGGCGGCCAGCGCGCACACCAGCAGGCCACGCGAGCCGTCCAAGAAGCCCGCCTGGAGCACGTACATGCGAACGAACCGCGCCGGGGGGCGAAGCACCAGGTCGACCCACCTCGCCCGACGGCCGCCACGCCTCGCCCGCTCCGCCCCCGCCGCCGCATAGCGCACCAGCTTCTGCCGGCACTCGCCCCAGGTCTCGTAGCTCAGGTGCTCGATCGCGCCGGGGAGCTCGGCGATCCCGCCGTTCACGATCGCACGTTCGTGAACCGGGGCTTCGTCGAAGCGCACGGCCGAGCGCCGGAACAAGCGCAGGATGCGCTCCCCGCCCCAGCCGCAGTGGCGAATCCGGCGGCCGAGGAACCAGGTGCGACGCTCCATGCGGTAGCCTGCCGGAGTGTCCGGCCGCATCGCTTCTCCCACCGCTCCCCGCACCGCCCGCTCGGCCACCGCATCCAGGCGCTCGTCCGCATCGAGCCACAACACCCAGTCCTCGCGGCAATGATCGAGCGCGAACTGCCGCTGGCGGCCGAACCCATCCAGCGCCCGCGTCAACACTCGAGCCCCGTTCCGCGCCGCCACCTCCGGGGTCCCGTCCGTGCTGCCCGAGTCCACCACCACCAGCTCGCGGGCGAAGCTCAGCGTCGGCAACAGCGCGGCCAGACGCGGAGCCTCGTTATGCGCGAGCAGCAGGACGGATAGCGGTAACCGGTCGTTCATGGACCTCGAGGCCGCCGAACCCCGGCCGGCTCACGCCCGCACCGCCTGATGCCGCGCGGTTTCGCGAGCCCAGGCGTCCCAATGGGCGAGTTGTGCCAGCGATTCGACGGCCTCCACGCGGTGGGAATCGAGAACTCGGCCGACGATCTCCGGCACCTGGACAAGAGCGACCTGCCCGCCGAGGAACGCATCGACCGCCACCTCGTCGGCTGCGTTCAACACGCAAGGGGCGGTTCCCCCGGTGCGGCCGGCCGCCAGCGCCAGATCGTACCCCGGATGCCGACCGGGCGGGATCGGCTCGAACTCGAGGCCGGCCAGCGGCAGGGCCGGAAGCCGGGCCCCCGGGCCCTCCCAGCGCTCCGGCCACGTGATTGCCAACTGGATCGGCAGCCGCATGTCGGCCGCGGCCGCCTGCGCGACCAGCGCGCCGTCCCGGAACTCGACCAGCGCATGCACGCGAGCCTCCCGATGGAGCACCGCTTCGAGCTGCCCCCATCCGAGATGGAACAGGGCCTCGGCCTCGATCATCTCGAGCCCCTTGTTGAACAGCAGGGCCGAATCCACGGTGATCCTTGGGCCCATGTCCCACACCGGATGAGCCAGTACTTCCGCGGGCGTGGCGCGACGCCAGTCCGGATGATCGCGTAACGCCCCGCCCGAGGCGGTCAGGATCAGCCGGACGACTTCGTTCGCCGGTCGCCCCCCCAAACACTGGAGCGCGGCACTGTGCTCGCTGTCCACCGGCACCAGCTCGCCACCGTGCGCCAGCGCCGCCCGCACCAAAGGCCCGCCCACCACCAACGTCTCCTTGTTGGCGAGCGCCAACCGCCGTCCCTGCTCGAGCGCGGCCAGGGACGCACCCAGACCGGCGGCGCCGACGATGCCGTTCAACACCACGTCACAATCGACGTCGACCACCAAGCGCGCCGCCGCGCCCTCGCCGAGGTGGAGCCGCGCCCCGGGTGCCGCGTCCGTCAGCTCCGCGCGCGCGCGCGCGACATCGTCCGGTTGCTCGAGCGCCAGAGCCTCCGGCCGCAGTCGTCTGGCCAGTCGGGCCAGCGCCTGCGCCGAGCGCCGGGCCGCCAGCGCCACCACCTGGATCCGTCCCGGGTGACGGTCCGCCACTTCGAGCGCTCGGGCGCCGATCGATCCGGTCGCCCCCAGCAGCATCAGGCGCTTCGGTTTCATGGCACCCGGAACACGACCAGCAGCAGGTAGTAATAAACGGTCGGAGCGGCGAAATAGAGGCTGTCGAAGCGGTCGAGCACGCCCCCGTGCCCGGGAATCAGGTCCGACGAATCACCGTGCCGGGCGTCGCGCTTGAGCAGCGATTCGACCAAGTCGCCGACCTGCGCGAAGATCCCTACCAGCAGTCCCAGTGCCGCGGCATCGCCAGTCCGCAGGAACGGCGCGAACCAGGCCCGAGCCACGAACGCCGCGACCAACGCCAGTGCCAAGCCGCCCAGCGCTCCTTCCACCGACTTGCGCGGTGAGATCCGGGTCCACGGCCGCGTGCGGCCCAAGAACCGACCGACCACATAGGCGCCGGTGTCGCAGCTCCAGGTCACGAAGAACGCGAGCAGCACATAGGCCGCCCCCTCCCCGTAGCCGGTGCCGGCGCGCCACGGCAGCTCGCGGAGCAGGATCAAGTGCGCCGACAACCATCCCACGTAGAGCACACCCAAGCAGGTCACCGCGATATCGTCGACCCGCTGCCGAGCCTCGGGTCGACGCAGCTCGAGGGCAAGCACCAAGAGCAGCACCGAGGTCACCAGGAACTCCACGTGCGGGACTCGGGGCTGGTAGCAGATCCACAACAAGACCAGCGCCGAGGCGACCCCCAGGCGCCGATAGGGACGCAACCCGCGGCCCCGCATCATGCGATAGAACTCGATCAGTCCGAGCGTGACCTGGACCCCGACCAGCAGCCAGAACGCCACCCCGCCGGCACCGGCGAGCAGCACCAGCAGGGGCACGAACGCCACCCCGCTGATCACGCGCAGCGCCAGCGCCCGGGACGACGGCTTCGCCGCGGACCCCGCTTCGGGTTCCGATCGGGCGGGATCGGCGACCGACACGGATCCGACCCCGGTGGCGTCGGCGGCCGCTGGATCGGCCAACGGGCGGTCGGCAGGCATGGGTCCGGTGCGCCTCAATCGACGCGTCCGAAGCGGCGCTCGCGCCCTTGGTAGTCGGCGACCGCCTGATAGAGGTGTCGGCGCCGGAAGTCGGGCCACAGCGTGTCCGTGATCCAGAGCTCGGTATAGGCGAGCTGCCACAGCATGAAGTTCGAGATTCGCATCTCGCCGCTGGTTCGGATCAGGAGATCCGGGTCAGGCAGTCCGGCGGTGGAGAGATACGTGGCGAACAGCGCCTCGTCCAGTCGCGCCGGAACGAACCGCTCCGCTTCGTGATCCCGCAGCAGGCGTCTCAGCGCGTCGACGATCTCGGCCCGTCCGCTGTAGGAGAGAGCCAAGTTGAGCAGCAAGCCCGAGCAGCCGGACAGATAGTCCTGGGTCTCGTCGATCGTCGCGAGCACGGCCGTGGGCAGATCCTCGCGCCGGCCGATGATCTGCAGCCGAACGTTGTTCCGGCGCAGCTCTTCCCGCTCCCGGCGCAGCGTCTGGCGCAGGATCGCCATCAACGCCTGGACTTCCCGTCGCGGCCGTCTCCAGTTCTCGGTCGAGAACGTGTAGAGCGTCAGCACCTCGACGCCAAGGGCCATACAACCACGCACCACCTCCCGCACCGATTCGCGCCCCGCCCGGTGCCCCATCATGCGCGGGACGCCGCGTGCCCTCGCCCAGCGGCCGTTGCCGTCCATGATGATGGCGATGTGCCGCGGCAGGTTACCGCGGCCGAGGAGCGCCTCGGGGGTGAGTGCGCGGGCCGACACCGATCCTCCTACTCAGGCGGCCGAGTCTCCGCCGGTCGGGATCAGACCTCCATCACCTCGGCGGTCTTCTTCTTCAGGAGCTCGTCCACCAGACCGATGTAGCGATCGGTGAGCTTCTGGACGTCCGCGATCAGGCGCTTGGCGTCGTCTTCCGACCTCGCGCCCGCGTCCTGCTGGTGCTTGACGTCCTTGTTGATGTCGTGCCGGATCTGCCGGATGTGCACGCGCCCCTCCTCGGCCAGCTTGGCCACCAGCTTGACCAGGTCCTTGCGCCGCTCTTCGGTCAGCGGCGGGATCGGGATACGGACCACCGCCCCGTCGTCGGTCGGGTTCAAGCCGAGCTCCGACTGCTGGAGGGCACGGCAAATCGCCCGGAGCAGCGATCTGTCCCAGGGCTGCACGATCAGCAGTCGCGTTTCGGGAGCGCTGACCTGGCCCACTTCCTTGAGGGAGACCTGCTGGCCATAGGCTTCGACGCGGATCGTGTCCAGCAGCGCCGCACTGGCCTTGCTGGTGCGAATTCCCGACAGTTCGCGCCGCACGCCCTCGAGGGCCTTCTTCATTCGCTCCTCGGCGTCGACCAGCGTCTTGTCGGCCATCGTCACGCCTCCCCCACCGTGGTCCCCACCGGCTCGCCCTGCACCACGCGAAGCAGGTTTCCCCGCCGGCCCGCATTGAACACTACCATTGGAAGGCGGTTGTCCATACACAACGAGATCGCGGTCGAGTCCATCACCTTGAGGCCGCGGCGCAGGACGTCCATGTAGCTGATGTGGGGGAAAAATGTGGCGTCCGGCACGCGCACCGGGTCCTCGCTGTAGACGCCGTCCACCTTGGTGGCCTTGAGGACCACGTCACAGCCGATCTCGACCGCCCGCAACGCGGCCGCGGTGTCGGTGGTGAAGTATGGGTTCCCGGTGCCGGCCGCCAGGATCACGATTCGACCCTTCTCGAGGTGCCGCACGGCGCGCCTCCGGACGTACGGCTCGCAGACCCGCGTCATCTCGATGGCCGACATGACGCGGGTGTCGCTGCCGCGCATCTCGAGGAAGTGCTGCAGCGCCAGGCTGTTGATCACCGTGGCCAACATGCCCATGTGGTCCGCGCCGACCCGGTCCATGCCGCGTGCGCTGACCGCGAGCCCACGGAAGATGTTGCCGGCGCCCAGCACGATCCCCATTTGGACGCCCAGCGCGTGCACGTCGCGGATCTCGTCGGCGAGGCCGGCCATGATGCTCTCGTCGATCCCCTGCGCTGCCGGACCTGCCAGGATCTCCCCGCTCAGCTTCAGTAGGATGCGCTGGAAGCGAGCCACCACCGTCACTCCTGACCGAGGCGGAAACGGGCGAAGCGGCGGATCACGATGTTCTCTCCGGTCTTGGCGGCCGCCTCGCGGACCACGTCGGCAACGCTGCGCTGGTCGTCGCGGATGTAGGACTGCTCGACCAGGCACACCTCGGCGAAGAACTTCTCCAGCTTCCCCTGGACGATCTTCGCCAGCAGGGCCGCCGGTTTGCCCTGGGCCGCGAGCTGCGAGGCGAAGATCTCGCGCTCCTTGTCCACCCGATCGGCCGGCACGTCCTCACGCCGCACGAACTCGGCCCCCGCGGCCGCCACCTGCATCGCGATGTTCCGCACCAGATCCCCGAATTCCGGGGTCAGCGCGACGAAATCGGTCTCGCAATTCACTTCTACCAGAACGCCGACGCGGTGACCCGGATGGATGTAGCTGTCGACTCGTCCCTCGAGGGCGGTGCGCGCAGCGCGCTGCTCGGCCTTGGCGGCCCCGCTGCGGCGCAGCACGTCCACGGCCTTGTCCAGATCGCCGCCGACGTCGGTCAGCGCTCGCTTGCACTCCATCATTCCGGCTCCGGTTCGTTCCCGGAGCTGCTTCACCAGATCCGCGGTGATCTGCATCGCCCTCCCTCGCTTCGTTCGAACGCCCGCCTGCGCCCAAAGGCACAGGCGGGCGACCGCCCAGCTCGTCGATGGGGGCTAACGGACGGTGGCCGTCGGCGTCGCCTCACCCTCGGTGTCCACGCCCTCGCCCCCGAACGAGACCGTCTCCTGATCGCGGCCTTCGAGCGCCGTGGCCCGGGCCGCGATCACCGTGTCCGCCACGAGAGACGTGAACAGCCGGATGGCGCGGATGGCGTCATCGTTGCCCGGGATCGGATAGTCGATCACGTCGGGATCGCAGTTCGTGTCGACGACCCCGACGATCGGTATGCCGAGGCGATTGGCCTCGGCCACGGCGATCTTCTCCTTCTTGGTGTCGATGACGAACACGATGGCCGGGAGCCCCGGCATCTCCTTGATGCCGGCAAAGGCGAACTCCAGTCGTTGGCGCTCGCGCGACAGCCGCGAGACTTCTTTCTTGGCGAGCTTCTCGAAGGTGCCGTCGGAGGCCATGCGATCCAGGTCCTTGAGCCGCTTGATGCTGGAGCGGATGGTCTTGAAGTTGGTCAACATTCCGCCGAGCCAGCGCTCGGTGACACAGAACATGCCGCAGCGGGCGGTTTCCTCGGTCACGACCTGCTTGGCCTGCTTCTTGGTTGCCACGAACAGGACGTGGCCGCCGCCCCGCACCGCCTTCTCCAGGACCTCCCGCGCCTCCTGAGCGCACTTGAGCGTCTTTTGCAGGTCGATGATGTAGATCCCGTTGCGCTCCATGAAGATGAATCTCTTCATCTGAGGATTCCAGCGCCGGGTTTGGTGCCCGAAGTGGACGCCCGCCTCGAGCAACCCTTTCATGGTGAGTTCCGCCACCGAGTACCTCCTCCGGGGTTCCATCCGCCGCCTTCGTCCCCACCGCGTGGCGCGCTGACCCGGAAGGCCTGATCCCCTCCGAGACCCCTGGCGCCCTGGACAAGGCGTGTGTGATGAACGGCCGAGAGCCGCGGTCTAGCGCTTGCTGAACTGGAACCGCTTGCGGGCGCCCGGCTGTCCGTACTTCTTTCGCTCCTTCATGCGCGCGTCACGCGTCAACAGGCCCTCGCGGCTGAGCTGGGGTCGCAGCCCTTCGTCTTCGCACGCCAACGCCCGAGCCACTGCCATGCGGAGCGCTCCCGCCTGCCCGGTGAGTCCCCCGCCGCGAACACGACCGACCATGTCGAACTTGTGCCCCGTGTTGGTGACCAACAGGGCCTGCAGGGCGTGCTTGACCAGCGATTCCCGTCTCAGATACTCGGCCAGGGCCCGCTGGTTCACGGTGTGCTTGCCGGTGCCGGCCACCAGCCGCACCCGCGCCACGGCCTCCTTGCGCCGCCCGGTTCGAATCGCGCCCATGGGTGGCATGTTCGGGTCGATCTCCTTCCTTAGAACTCCGGCTCCCAGGAGGCCGGTTGCTGCGCCGCGTGCGGATGGTCTGCGCCCGCGTACACCTTGAGCTTCTGGATCATCGCGCGACCCAACTTGGTCTTGGGCAGCATGCCGCGCACCGCCTGCATCACCACTCGCTCCGGATGCTTCTCCATCAGCGTCCCGATCGACGTCCAGTACGCCCCGCCCGGGTACATGGTGTGCCGAAAGTAGCGCTTGTCCCGCGCCTTGTTGCCGCTCAGCGCTACCTTTCCGGCGTTGATCACGATGACGTGGTCTCCGACGTCCAGGTGCGGGGTGAACATCGGCTTGTGCTTTCCCTTGAGCGCCGTTGCTACCTGGCTCGCCAGCCGCCCCAGCGTCTTGCCCGAGGCGTCCACCAGTAGCCAGCGACGTTGGATTTCGCTCGGCCGGGCCGAGTAAGTCTTCATGGACTCCTCATGCGGGGGTTCCACCGGAGCGGGCGCGCGCGCCAAACGACCCCTCGAGGCTCCGCTCGGGTCGCGGGACACCGCGAAGGGCCGCCGCTAGTGCCAAGAAACGCCGCACGCTAGCACGATGGCTCGAAATCTGTCAAACGGGATTTGGTCCGGCGTCCGACCTGGACCGGGTCACGCGAACTCCTGCAATACCTGGCGCAGGCGGGCCAGCGGCAGCCCCACCACGTTGGAATAGTCGCCGTCGATGCGCTTCACGAACTGGGCTGCCAGACCCTGGATCGCATAGGCTCCGGCCTTGCCGAGGGGTTCGCCGGTCGCTACGTACGCTTCCAGCTCCTCGCGCTCGAGCCGCAGGAGCTGCACCCGGGTGCATTCCGTCGCGGTTCGCCGCTCGCCCTGGTGATAGACCGCGAGGCCGGTCCACACTTCGTGAGTACGTCCGTGGAGGAGCCGCAGCATCTCGAGCGCCTCGTCACGGTCCTGAGGCTTGCCGAGCCGCCGACCCCGCACCACCACCACCGTGTCGGCTCCGACGACCACGCTCCCGGGATGGCGTGCCCCCACTCGGCGCGCCTTCTCGAGGGCGAGCGCCCGCACCCCGTGCCGTGCCTCTGCCGATGCCGGCCACGGTCGGTCGGGACCCGGATCGACCACGGTGAAAGCCAGCCCCACCTGACGCAGCAGCGCCACCCGACGCGGCGAGGCGGAGGCCAGCGCCAGCGGGCTCCTGCCGGCCCAGAACAAAGACGCCCCTGCCCCCTTCACCCGTCCCCCGTGGCGCCTGCAGGGCTCTCGAGACACAGCGTGACCGGTCCGTCGTTGACGAGTTCGACCTGCATGTGCTCCCGGAACGCCCCGCGCTCGACCGGGACGCCCTCGGCGGCCAGCGTCCCGCAGAAGCGCTCGAACAGCCCCCGTGCCTGCTCGGCGGGCGCGGCTCGCGTGAAGTCCGGACGACGGCCGTGTCGCGCATCGCCGTACAGGGTGAACTGCGGCACCACCAGCGCCCCACCCCGTACCTGGCCCAGGTCGAGGTTGAGCCGTCCGGCGGAATCGGCGAACAGGCGGAGCCCGGCGGTCTTGCGAGCCAGCCAGTCGGCGGCTGCAGCGTCGTCGGTGTCGGTCGCGCCGACCAAGATGAGGAGACCCGCGCCGATCTCGCCGATCACGCAGCCATCCACCGTCACCCGCGCGCGGGTGACCCGCTGCACCAGCGCCCTCATGCCCGCATACCCGTCCGACCGGCCACGTCGACCCGCGCCGCGCCCTCCGCGAAGTCGTCTAGGCCGCCGTGCCGCTGGCTCACGCTTCGCCGCTGGCGCGCCGGGGAGCCCGTGCCGGCCGCAGCAAGCGCTGGCGCCGTTCGACGCGCGTGACGCCCTTGACCTTGCGGATCGCCGTCATGATCTCCTGGAGCTTGGCGAGATGGGCGACCTCGACCACGAACATACCCTTCGCCGTCTTGTCCTCGCTCGCCATGCCGGCGGTGCGGACGTTGACCTGCGAGGCGGCGATCGCCTTGGCGATGTCGGCCAGCAGGGAGGTGCGGTCCTGGCCATACACGACTAGGCGCACCGGGAACGTCTCCCCGCGGCGCGCGTCCCACTCCACCGCCACCTTGCGCTCCGGCGGTACGCGCTGGTCGAAGGTGTTCGGGCAGTCCTGCCGATGAATCGAGACCCCGCGGCCTTGGGTGACTACGCCGGTCACGCGATCGCCCGGCACCGGCTGGCAACATCGCGCGAAGTGCATCATCACGTTGTCGAGACCCTGGATCCGCACTCCGCCGGTCGGGCGCCGCCCGAACCCGATCGCCTCCAGCGGCCGCTTGGTCAGCTTCTCCGCCAGGCTCTCCTTCTCCGGGGACAGCTTGCGTACGATCTGGGTCAGCGACAGTTGCCCCTCGCCGAGCCGCGCATGGAGCTGATCTCGGTCCGCGCACCCGAGGTCGAGCGCCAGCTCGGCCAGCTCCGGGTCGGCGACGCGGCGTCGGAGCCGCTTCAGCTCGCGTTCGAGCATCTCACGCCCCAACGCGACGCTATCCTCGAGGCGCTGCTGCCGCAGCCAATGCCGCACCTTGCTGCGCGCCCCGGGAGTCCGAAGGAACTTGAGCCAATCTTCGTGCGGCTGGGCCTGGTTTGAGGTGATGACCTCCACCATGTCCCCGTTGCGCAGCACGTGGCGCAGCGGCACGAGCTCCCCGTTGACCCGCGCGCCGACGGTGCGCTGACCCACTTGGGTGTGGACCAAGAACGCGAAGTCCAGCGCCGTCGACCCCTTGGGCAGCCGCTTGAGCTCGCGCCGCGGCGTGTAGACGAAGACCTCCTCCTGGTAGAGCGCGGTGCGCAGGAAGTCCATGTACTCGTCGGTGCTCGCCGTGCTCGGCCAATCGGCCGTTTGGGCGACGAATCCTCCCAGCTTGGCGTCGAGCTCGGCGTCGACACGCCCCCCCTGCTTGTACACATAGTGGGCGGCGATCCCGGTTTCAGCCGTGCGGTGCATTTCCCAGGTCCGGATCTGCACCTCGACCAGCTCCCCGTCGTCGGTCAGCACGGTGGTGTGCAGCGACTGGTACATGTTGCTCTTGGGGGTGGCGATGTAGTCCTTGAACCGGTCGTCCACCGGCGTGAAGGTGTCGTGGACGACGCCCAACGCCCGGTAGCAGTCGTTGCGGCTGTGGGTGAGGATGCGGAGCCCGAACAGGTCCTGAATCTTGTCGAGCTCCTTCCCGTCGTGCATCTTGAGGTAGATGGAATGGAAATGCTTGGGACGCCCGGTCACCTCGGCCTTGATCGCCGCACCTTTCAACGCGTCCACCAGCTTCCGCTTCACGCCCTGCACGAAGGCCTCCCGCTCTTCGCCCCGAGCGCGGATGCTCTCCACCAGCAGACGGTAGGCCTCGGGATCGAGCACCTTGAGGCTCCAGTCCTCGAGCTCGCGTTTGATGCCCGCCATCCCCAGGCGATGAGCCAGCGGAGCGTAGATGTCACGCGTCTCGGCCGCGATCCGCTGCGCCCGTTCGGGGGCGAGGAACTCGAGGGTACGCATGTTGTGCAGCCGGTCGGCCAGCTTGATGAAGATCACCCGCAGGTCACGCGACATCGACAGCAGCATCTTGCGGAAATTCTCGGCCTGCTCGGCCTCCCGGCTGTCGAAGTGCAGGCCGGAGAGCTTGGTCACGCCCTCGACCAGGCTGGCGACTTCGCGCCCGAACCGTTTCTCGACGTCTTCCGGCGTGATCGCCGTGTCCTCGACCACGTCGTGCAGCAACGCCGAGCAAGCCAGCGTGGTGTCGAGCCGGGCGTCCAACAGGTCGAGCAGGATGCGGCAGACCTCGACCGCATGGGAGATGAACGGGTGTCCGGATTCGCGACGCTGATCGCCGTGGGCCGCGGCCGCGAAATCGAAGCACGCCACGACGCGGTCCCGATCGACCCTCGGGGCGCGTCCCTCGAGCTCGGCCGCCAAGGCGGCCCGCAGCTCGGCCTGGGCGCCGGGAGGGTTCACGGGACGCGCAGCTCTCGGAGCCGCAACTGGACCCGCGTCTCACCCATCCACTCGTTGCGCTCCGGCACGAACGTCATCTCACAACGTCCCGACCGGGCCAGGTCGTCGGCACGGCTCGCCAGCCCAAAGCCGATCGCTTCCCGCATGCCGGTCGCGTCTCGCGCCCCCAGACGCAGGTGCTTGCCGCCCCCGACCAGGGCTACCGAGTCGATCGACACCCCGGCGCGGAAGACCGGCTCGGGATTCTCCAGCCCATGGGGCCCCAGACGCTCGAGCCAGTCGACCAGATTCGGGTCGCACTCGGCGAGGGTCACGTCGGCGTCGATCTCGAGGCAGGGGGCCGCGCTCTCCGGATCGAAGCGCTCGCCGACGAGCTGCTCGAGCCGCTCTCGGAGCTCCGGCAGCCGCTCGCGGGAGACCACCATTCCCGCGGCGAAGGCGTGGCCGCCATACGTTTCCAGCAGATCCGCGCAACCGTCCAGCACCCGCGTCAAGTCGACGCCCGGCACGCTGCGCCCCGAGCCCCGGCCGAGTCGCCCCTCCAGCGCCACCAGAACGGTCGGTCGCCGGAAACGTTCCACCAGCCGCGAGGCGACGATGCCGAGCACGCCCGGATGCCAGGCCTCCGACCACAACAGGATCGACGCGCACCGCGGCCAGCCGAGCTCCGATGGAACGCGCTCTAAGGCCTCGCGCGCCACCATTTCGTCCAAGGCACGGCGGCGGCGATTGTCGTCGTCCAGGCTCTCGGCCAGGGCCGCGGCGGAGCCTGCCTCGCGAGCCAACAGCAGTCGCAGCGCATGCTCGGCGTGTCCCATGCGGCCTGCCGCGTTCATGCGCGGCGCCAGCACGAACGCCGCCTGCCCGCCGGTGATGCGCTTGCCCGTCAGCCCGGCCACCTCGATGAGCGCGCGCAACCCGGGACGGCTGGTCCGATTCAGGGACTCCAGACCGAGGCGGGCCAATGCGCGGTTCTCGCCGACCAGCGGCACCACGTCCGCGATCGTGCCCAGCGCCACGACATCCAGAAACTCGTCGGCCCGACCCCGATCGCCGCGGCGCCCGAGCAGCGCCTCGACGAGCTTGAACGTCACGCCCACGCCGGCCAGCGACTTGAACGGGTAGGGGCAGTCGCGCCGATGGGGATCCACCACCGCCGCCGCGGCCGGCAGCCGAGGGCCGGGCTCATGATGGTCGGTCACCACCGTCTCGATGCCGAGTCCCGACGCATACTCGACGGCATCCGTCGCGGTGATGCCGCAGTCCACGGTGACGATCAGCGAGCAACCAAGCGCCGCCGCTTGGTCCACCGCCGCGGCCGAGAGACCGTAGCCGTCGCGGGTGCGATGCGGAACGCGCGGATGCACCTCCGCACCGAGGTCGCGCAAGGCGGTGGTCAGAACGAAGGTCGCGGTGATGCCGTCCACGTCGTAGTCGCCTTGCACCAGAATGCGCTCGCCGTCCGCGATCGCCCGCTCGATGCGCGCGACTGCCCGGTCGAGGTCCTGGAGCAGGAACGGGTCATGGAGCTGCTCGAGCGACGGCTCCAGGAATCGTCGCGCGGACGCCGACGAGTCGTGGCCGCGGTTCACCAGCACGTGGGCAGCCGCAAGCGGAGCACCCAGCTCGCCGGCCAGATCGCGCGCCCGGTCGGGGTCGTGCCGCGGGTGGAGAACCCACTGGGCAACGGTCGGCGGGGCGAGCATTTCAGCGGATCCCCAGCGGAACGGAAGGGTAGGAGCGCACTTCGAAAAGTCACGCTATCAGCGCGATGAAGCGGGGGTCAAGGCACGCGACCCAAGGGTCCGGCTCCTGGCCCGCCCGCCGGGCGCCGGCAACGCGACGACGCCCCCGCACCCGCTTCGCGGGGCGGGGGCGCGAGTGCAACACCGAGTCTCCCGTAAGCCGAATTCTGTCGGATTGCTCCGTGGTGATCATTTGTCTGGGGCGCTCGTTGCCGAAGCGCCTCGCTGCGACCGACCCTGGGGTGATGACGGAGCGGGACACACTCCTCCCCCTCTATGCGGTCTTGCTCCAGGTGGGGTTTACCGAGCCGGTCCCGTCGCCGGGACCGCTGGTGCGCTCTTACCGCACCGTTTCACCCTTGCCCGCTGCGCCCGGGAACGACTCCCGTGCACCCGCTGGCGGTCTGCTCTCTGTTGCACTTTCCGTAGGCTCGCGCCCCCTGGGGGTTACCCAGCACCCTGCCCTGTGGAGTTCGGACTTTCCTCGGACCATGGCCTCGGCGACCGCGTAGCGGAAGCGTCGGCGTACGGCCCGCGATCACCTGGGAGACTCGGATCCCAGGACCTTGTCGAGCGTCTCGTTCACCAATCGATCCGCCCGCACGTTCTCCTCCCGCGGCACGGCGACGAACCGGACCTCACCCGCTGCGGCCACCGCGCGCCGCGCGGACGCGTGGAGCGGCTTCAAGCCCAGGTTCTTCACCTTGTACTCGCCGGTCATCTGCCGGACCACCAGCTCGGAATCCAGGCACACGACCAGGGGCCGCGCCGCGAACCGCGCCGCGGATTCGAGGCCGGCGAGCAGGCCCCGGTACTCGGCCACGTTGTTGGTCACCGTCCCCACGAACTCGCCCCGCGCCTCGACCTCGCGGCCATCGGGATCGAGCAGGACGTAGCCGTAGGCGCCGGGTCCCGGGTTGCCGCGCGACCCGCCGTCACAGCGCAGGGTCCAGGCACCGGGCACGACCTCTCGCATCGGCACACACTACCCGAGGACCTTGGCCCTCTCAAGGACGAGAACCAACGCGAACCGGATCGGCGACCCGGGGGGCGGGGCGTCCCGCCGTCACGCCGCGGCCAGCGGACTCGACCGCAAGGCGTTGCGTACCGTGGTCAGCAGGCGGTCGGGGGTGAAGGGCTTCTGCAGGAAGCCGCTCCCCGATTCCATGCCCGGATCCGCCGCCGTGTCCCCGGTGTACCCCGACATGCAGAGGATGATCAGCTCCGGCCGCCGGGCGCGAAGCTGTCGGGCGAGCTCCCGTCCGTTCATTCCGGGCATTACGACGTCGGTCAGCAGCAAATGGATCGGGTCCCGATGCTCCTCGGCGATGGCGAGGGCGTGGGGCCCGTCGGGGGCCTCCAAAACCGTGTAGCCGGCCCCTTCCAAAATTTCGCGGACCAGGGCCCGGACCGCCTCCTCGTCCTCCGCCACCAACACCGTCTCACGACCGCCCTCGGAGCCGTCGAGGTCCGCCTCTCCGTCCACCGGCCGAACCCGGTCCAGGACTCCGGGCCAGTAGACCCGGAACGTCGTTCCCCGCCGCGGCTCGCTGGCCACTTCGATATGCCCCTCGTTCTGTTTGACGATCGCGTAGACGGTGGCCAAGCCGAGACCCGTTCCCTTTCCCTGTTCTTTGGTGGTGAAGAAGGGCTCGAAGATGTGGGCCAGGGTTTCCGCCTCCATGCCTAGTCCCGTGTCGCTCACCTTCAGCATCACCTGGGGGTTCGAGCTGCCGCTTCCGTTGGAGCGGTCGCTCCCCAACTCGACGTTGGCGGTCTCGATGGTGAGACAGCCGCCTTGCGGCATGGCGTCGCGGGCGTTGAGGGCGAGATTCATCATCACCTGCTCGATCTGGGTGCGGTCGGCCTTGACCCGTCTCAACCCCGGATCGAGCATGACCACCAGCTCGATGTCCTCGCCAATCACGCGTTCGAGCAGGCGGATCATGCCCCTCACGATCGTATTGAGGTCGAGCACGCTCAGCTCGAGCACCTGCTTGCGGCTGAAAGCCAGCAGTTGCTTCGACAGCGAGGCGCAGCGCTCGGCGGCATCTCGGATCTTCTCGACGCCCTCGCGCATCGGCCCCGGAGCCTCCAGCCCCCGAATCAGGTTCGTGCTGTACGTGAGGATGACCGTCAGCAGATTGTTGAAATCGTGGGCGACTCCGCCCGCCAGCCGGCCCAGCGCCTCCATCTTCTGCGACTGTCGGACCTCTGCCTCCTGGGCGCGGTCGGTGATGCCACGGATGGCGATGGCGATGTGGGCCCCGAATACGGTCAGCAGACGGGCGTCCTCCGAAGTGAACGGAGGCCCGCCGTCTTGGCGGCTCACGTTGAGAACCCCGATGACGTCGGTGCGCGCCACCAGCGGCACGCATAGGGCCGTGGCGATGCTCCGACCCGGTTTGAGCTCGGACGGGAAGCGGCGCTTCATCTCGCGCGGGTCGAGAACCAGGGGCTGCCGATGCTGAGCGACCCAACCCGAGACCCCTTCGCCGAGGCGGACACGAGCATCGCGAATGAATCCTGCGTCGCGGCCGGAGACCGCCCGACAGCGGAGCTCCCCCGGTGGGTCCTCGATCAGCATGATCGAAGATTCCTCGGCCCCGATCGCGCTCCTCACGTGGTCGGTCAGGGTCTCGAGCACGGCGTCGAGGTCGATTTGCATGCCGACCTGTGTCATGCCCTCGAACAGCGACGACAATCCGGCGAGACGCGACCGCAAGACCTCCTCGCCGAGCTGCGCCCGGAACAGCTCCGCCCGCAGGTGCTGCATCTGGGATTGCTTGATCAGCACGTACAGGCAGAACAGCGCGACCAGCGCGCACAGGCCCCCGACCAAGACGGGGCGTGTGCCCACCGCCGGCAGCCGCTCCGCCACGTCGCCCGGGTTCTCGGACAGGGTGAGGGCGACGACGGCCAGACCGAGCGCCGCCAGCAGCAGCGCAGCGAGTCCCCACATCCACAAGTTGTGCCGATCGAGCCGCTGCAGCCGCGACTCGACTTCCTTCTCGGGCGCCATGCGCGGGCCTCCGTGGGGGGTATCCCACCCCGCTCGGTTATCGGCGGCGCACCGAAGGTCCTGAATCCTGCGTAGGGGAGCCCGCGCGGCGCTCCTCGGTTCTCGGAGCCGTCGCGGCGTCCGGCTCCAGCCATCCCGCCCGCTCGAGACCGGCCCAGGCGTCGCGCTCGCCGCGGCGCATCAGCTCCCGCGCGGCCGCCGGATCGAAGCTGTAGAGGCCGCCCGGCAGCACGCGGTCCGGCTCGACGACGCAGATCCGTGCCGGCTCGAGCCCGCCCGAGGCGTTTCGGCCCGGGGTCCGCGTCCAACCCACCGGAAGCGAGCGCAGCTCGGTCTGGAGATCGCGCCAGTTGGCGAGCTCGATCAGCCGGGCACCCAGCTCGAGCGTATTGAGCTCACGCGGTGGACGCGGCGGCCCCGAGCTGGGCGAGACCAGGACGACGAGGATTGCGTCCGCGTCATCGGCCAGCACGACCCGCAGCGGCTGGTTCGAGAACACGCCCCCGTCGACGTAGTCGTGGGCTCCGATCCGCACCGGCTCGAATACCGCGGGAATCGCCGACGAGGCCACCACCGCTTCCACCACCTCGGCGCAGGTGCGCATCCCTTTGATCTCCCCCACCGTGTCCTCGATCCGCGCCCGGAAGTGCGGCGTCACGTCCGTCCAGTTGACGAAGAAGCACAGTCGCCCGCTGTCGGCTGCGCAGGCGCTGATGATCAGGTGCGTGGCGGGATCGGTGAGGCGCCGCGCTTCGGGATCGGCTTCGGACACCAGGTGCTCGATCAGCCGACGGCGTGCCGCGTTCCCCCATAGGGCGCGGCCCTTCGTCTCGGGAAGCAGTCGCACGAACCCGTCGCGCAGCCAATCTCCGGCCCGCCCGGGGCGGTTGGCCAGCCACACCACCAGCGCCACCAGCAGCACCGTGGCACTGAAGCGATGCGGCCACGGGATGCCCGCCCCCCAGGTGAGCAGGTGCAGGAGCGCCCACGCCAGGAGCCCGCGTCCCCCCCAGCGGTGCAAACGCCGCGGATCGGTGTGGGGCGTGAGTCGGGCCAGCCAATCGTCCGCGTGTGGCGAGAGCACTGCCATCGCCGCCCCGAAGGCCACCACCAGCAGCCACGCCAGCACGTCGAGCAGCACCGATGACAGGTCCCCGGTCGGGGCCCGCATCCCGAGCAAACGGGGTAGGCTGGTCTCGTGCGAGCCCGCCACGGCCAGCAACGCCTGGGTGGCGGCGAACAGGGCCAGGAACAGACCGGCGGCCCGCAGCGCCAGGGCGGCGCGTCGCATGCCGATGCTCGAGGAGCGCAGGTGCTCCCAGACGCGGCTCAGGGGCTCAGCGCGGAACTCGTTCGCCATCCACAGCACGGCGTTGATCGCTCCCACCGACACGCCCGCCACGATCGCCGGCCGAATCCCGGCGCGTTCGAGCACGCGGAGCACGCCGGCTTCGTACGCGCCCATCGCACCGCCGCCCGAGAGCACCAGGGCCAGCCGGCGATGGGGGAAGTCCCGCCTCAACCCGCGCGGCGTTCGGGTCACCGCGGGCCCCGAACCGCCGCGCCGGAAGGGCTCAGGCGGAGGCGGCCTCGGGCGGCCAGACCAGCAAACGCCCGCACCCGTCGCACGACAGCACGCGGTCGGCGCGTCGCGCCGCCTGCAAAACCTGGGGTGGCTGCCCGCGGAAGCAGCCCCCGCAGGCACCCTTGAGGATCGGCACCACCGCCCGCCCGTCCCGCGAGGCACGGATCCGCTCGTAGCGGGTGCGGGTCGCCGCGGGGAGAGCTTCCATCAGCTTGGCGCGCTCGGCATCGAGCGCTTCCGCCTGCCGGCGCTCGGACTGGTCCTCCAACCCGAGGCGCTGCAGCCGACCCGCCGCCTCGGCTTCCACCACCGCTAGCGCCCGCTCCGCCTCGGGTCGCTCGCGCTGGAACTGCTGCTCCTGTTCCATCAACAGCAGCAGCTCGGTCTCGCGGTCCGAGCGCCGCGTCCGCACCCCCGCGATCTCGTGGAGCAGGGCCGTATACTCCTCGTTCTTCTTGATCAGCGGCAGCTGGCCCTGGTACTTGCGCTCCTCGGCCAGCAGCGTCTCGATGTCCTTCTCGAGTTGACGATGCTTCAACTGGAGATCGGCGATCTGCCGCTTGAGCGTCTCGGTGCGCGCGCGCTCGCCGCCGAGCCCGGCTTCGATCGCGCGACGCTGCTCCGGGTAACGGGCGATCGACGCCCCCAAGAGCACCAGACGCTCGTCCAGGCCGCGCAGGGCCCACAGCGTCTCGAGCTCCCCGGTCACGCGGCCACCCAAACGAACCGGGGATGCCTCGAAAGACATCCCCGGCTGCTGCGGCGCGTTCCCGAGGCCGCGCCTCGACACGGGCCCGCGCTCTCGCGCGGCCCGGCACACCGGCTCGCTCCCGTTCGGCCCCGCTCGGGGGACCGGATCGCCATCGCCTGCTCCCTCACGTGCTCGCCCCGAAGCCCCGCGCTCCACCGCCCGCCACCGCCGTCGGCCCGGCGTCCGGTTGGGTTCGACTTCGAGATGGTGGGCGGAACAGGACTTGAACCTGTGACCCCCTGGTTGTGATCCAGGTGCTCTGCCAGCTGAGCTATCCGCCCCAATCCGCGCTGCGCTCCAGCCCCAGGCGACACCGAATCGACGGGCCGCCGCACCGGCTGGGTTCTTGGGCCCACCTGGATTCGAACCAGGGTCTTACCGGTTATGAGCCGGCCGCTCTGGACCGCTGAGCTATGGGCCCAGCGACGTGCGCCCATGGACCGCAGCGCTCAAAGCCGTGCGTTTCTAGCACCCGTCTCCAACGAGTGTCAAGAACCCGCATCGCGCCGCTCAGACGCCGTGAAGGCCGCTCGCAGCGACCGTGCCTACGAGACCCCGCGTCCAGGCACGCCCCCTCCCATCCGCTGGCCATCTCGTGGCTCGCCGACGGCGCGGTCGATGCCGCGCCGCCGTTACAGTAGCTCGGTATAGGCCTTCAGTCGCCGACTGCGCGTTGGGTGACGGAGCTTGCGCAGCGCCTTGGCCTCGATCTGGCGGATGCGCTCCCGGGTTACGTTGAAGAACGCGCCGACCTCCTCGAGCGTGCGTTGGGCTCCGTCGTCGGTGAGGCCGAAGCGGAGCCGGATGACCTTGGCCTCGCGCGGCGTCAAGGTTTTCAGCACCTCGTTCACCTCGTCCCGCAGCATCGCCGAGGCCGCCGAGTGGGCCGGACTGACGACGCTCGTGTCCTCGATGAAATCCCCCAGGTTCGAGTCGTCGTCTTCGCCGATCGGCCGGTCCAGTGAGATCGGCTCTTGGGCCGCCTTGATGATGCTCTTCACCTTGTCCACCGGCAGCTCGAGGCGATCGGCGATCTCCTCCGGCGTGGGCTCGCGGCCCAGCTCCTGCACCAGCCGGCGCGACACACGAACCACGCGGTTGATGTGCTCGATCATGTGCACCGGGACCCGGATGGTACGGGCCTGGTCCGCGATCGCGCGCGTGATCGCCTGCCGGATCCACCACGTCGCGTAGGTCGAGAACTTGTAGCCCTTGGTGTAGTCGAACTTGTCCACCGCCCGCATCAGCCCCGAGTTGCCCTCCTGGATGAGGTCCAGGAACTCCAGGCCGCGGTTGGTGTAGCGCTTGGCGATCGAGATGACCAGGCGGACATTGGCTTCGATCATCTCCTTCTTGGCCTGCGCGGTGGCCCGCTCGCCGTCCCGGATCTGGCGGTAGAGCTCGAGCAGGTGCTCCTTGGACATGCGGGCATCGACCTCGAGCCGCTTCGCATCCTTCTTGTGCGTCTTGAGCTCGTTCTGGAACTCGGCGATCTGCGCTGGCTGGAGACCCGAGTCGCGCCTCACCGCACGCAGCTCCCGCGGTCCCCGCTTGAGTCGGCGCGCGAAGCCGTTCATCTCCTCGACGCCGTGTCCGTGCCGCCGTTCCAGCTCCGTCACCTGATCGTCAATTTCGAGCGCGCGCTGGGCCAGCTCCTTGACCGGCACCGCCAACCCCTCCACCATGCGCGGGTTCATCGAGAGCTTGTGCATCTCCTGCATCAGCTCGGCTTCGACCTTGACCCAGCTGGTCTGGAGGCTCACGCGCTGCCGCTCGGTCATCCGCGCGTTCTGCCGCTCCACCACCTCGTTGAAGCGCTTTTGCAGCGCGAACACCCGCTCCAGGATCTTCACCGCCCGCTGGCGCTCCTTCTTGAGCGCCGCTTCGGTGGCGGCGTTCTCGTCGACCTTGATGAAGTCCTCGATCTTGAGTAGGCCCTCCTTGAGCTTCTTCAGCAGGCCGCGGATCTCGCGCACCGCGGGCTCGGCCTTGAACAGCGCCGACAGCACCTGGCGCTCGCCAGCCTCGATGCGTCGCGCGATCTCGACCTCGCCCTCGCGGGTCAGGAGGGGCACCCGGCCCATCTCGCGCAGGTACATCCGCACCGGGTCGTCGTAGCGCACCGGCTGCTGCGGCGCCGCCTTGGCCGCCGCCGAAGGACGGCGCTCCTCGAGCTTGCGCAGCTTCTTGACGTGCTCCTGCGCCTCTTCCTCGGAGGCGAAGACCTCGATGCGCATCTGGTTCAGCATGCTGTGGATGTCTTCCATCTGCTCGACCTGCGCCTCGGGCTCCAAGTCGTCGCCGAGCTGCCAGACGACCTGATCCTCCGTGACGTAGCCCTGGCGCAGGGCCAGAGACCGGATCTCGTCCAGCCGCCGACGCTGCTCCTCCTTCTCCTTCAGCCGCATCTCCCGGGTGCTCTTCTTGTCTCTGGTGGTGGCTTGCGCCATGGATCCCGCTCCCCTCTTCATGGATTCACGCGCTCAGTTCGCGAAGTGACCGTGCGATCTCGTCGATTTCGTGCATCAGCCGGGCCGCTTCGGCGTCCTCCACCGGCTGCTTCAGTCGATTCGTGCGTTCCTTCAACTCCTGCCGTAGCCGGCGCTCCACCAGCCGCTGCGCCGCCCCATGGACCACCGCCGTCCAGTCGATCCGCTCCGAGCCGGACGTGATCAGCTCGCGAGCCAGCGAGGCGGCGGGCTCCTGGTCGGGCAGTCCCGACTCGCCGCCCCACAGCCACGTCGCCAGCGACCGGCCGGCCGGATCGCGAAAGTCCTCCGGGCTCACCCGTCCGCGGACTTCGGCCAGAACCCCTGGCACCCGCAACAGCCCTTGGAGCAGCGTCCGTTCCGGTCCATGTTCGAGCCGCCGTTGGTCGCGCACCGCGGCTCGCACTGGGGTTTCGATGCTCTCGCCGCCACGCCGTAGCGCCACGGCGCGGATCACGGCCTGTCGATACTCCTGGTTTTGTCCGCCCAGCACGGCGTCCGCCCGGTTGACGAACGATTCGAAGCGAATCGGATCGGAGATCGCCGTCGCCAGGCGTACCACCGCCTGGAGGGCCCGCTCGCGGGCCGCCTGTTCCGACTCGCCGGCCACCCGTCCGCCCCGCAGCAGGTGTCGCTGCACGAACTCGACCGGGTCGTAGGCGCCCGAGCGCAGGGCCCGCCAGCCGTCGGCCCCGCGGGTGCGCACCAGCGTGTCCGGGTCCTGGCCCTCCGGCAGATCCACCACCACCACGTCGAGCCCTTCGGCGAGCAAGACCCCCAGCGAGCGCATCATGGCCTCGCGCCCCGCCGCGTCCCCGTCGTAGGTGAGGGCGACGCGCGCGACCTGCCGTTTGAGGATGCGCGCCTGCTCCAGCGTGAGCGCGGTCCCCGAGGTCGCCACCGTGTGCGTGAGGCCGGCCTGGTGGAGCGCGATGGCGTCGAAATAGCCCTCCACGATGATCAGCTCGCCGTCTGCGCCCACCGCGCGCCGCGCCTGCTCGAGCGCGAACAGGAACGAGCCCTTGTGATACACCGGGATCTCGGGCGAGTTGAGGTACTTGGGGGTTTCGTCTCCCAGCGCACGAGCGCCGAAGCCGACCACCGCGCCGCCGGGGGTCACCAGGGGGATCATCAGTCGATTGCGGAACCGGTCGTACCAACCGCTCCGCCCGGCGCTCCCCGGATCACGCCGCAGCGCCAAGCCCGCCTGGACCAGAAGCTCCCCCGAGACCCGACCGCCGAGCCGCTGGACCAGGTTCGCCCAGCCGTCCGGCGCCAAGCCCAGACGGAAGCGGCTGATCGTGTCGGTCGAGAGGCCGCGGCTTTCCAGGTAGCGGCGCGCCGCGAGCCCGCGCTGCGGATCCTCCAGCCACTGCACGTAGGCGCATGCCGCCCGCTCGAGCACATCGAGCAACGGCGCCCGCACGCCAGCCTCACCGGCGCGCCGCTCCGGAACCGGAATCCCGGCGCGGCGACTCAGCAGCTCGACCGCCTCGAGGAAGCTCACCTTCTCGGTCTCCTGGACGAATCGGAACACGTCACCGCCGGCCTTGCAGCCGTGACAGTGGTAGAGTTGCCGCTCGGGGCTGACCGAGAACGACGGGGTCTTCTCGGCGTGAAACGGGCACAGCCCGACCCAGCTCCGGCCCGCCCGCTTGAGCTGGATGCTCTGGCCGACCAGCTCCACCAGGTCGCTCGCGGCGCGCACGCGCTCCACCCAATCGTCCGAGGGGCGCGCGCCCTGGGGCATCGTCCGAGCCCGCACGGCTAGCACAGCCTCGCCACGGTCACGCCCCGACCGCCCTCCCCGACCCGTCCCAGGCGCTGCTCGGCCACCTGAGGATGGCTCCGCAGGTGTCGCTCCACCGCCGCTCGCAACACGCCCCGCCCGATCCCGTGCACGACCCGCAGCTCGGCGAGCCCGGCCAGCATGGCGCGGTCGAGCCCGCGATCCAGCTGCGCCAGCGCCTCGTCGGCTTCCAGTCCCCGCAGATCCACCTGGATTGGCGGCGCCTCCTCGGGCACCGACCACTGGCCGTTCAGCGGCTGTGTCGTGGCCGGTCCGCCGCGGCCCGCGGCCAGCCGGCCGACCCGGCTCTGAATGGTGAAGCCGCCGCGCCGCAGCTGGACCCGCCCCTCGGCGTCCGGACCGCTCGCCACCTGGGCTTCGACGCCCAGGTCGATCACTCGCACCCAGCGGCCCGGCGCGAGCTCCTCGGCGCGCAGCGGGGCCAGATCCCTTGGCTCGGCGTCCGGCCCCCCGGACAGGTCCTCCGTCGCCCGTTCGATCCGCGTCATCTCGGCCTTGAGGTCAGCCGGCTCGTTCCGGGCGCGGGCCTCGCGGCGCGCCTCACGCTGCATCGTCTGCCACAGCTCGCGCGCCCGCGCCAACACGGCCTCGCTCTCGCGCGTGAGTCGTCGCCGCTCCGCCGCCAGCTCGCGGCGCGATGATTCCACCGCTTCGCGATGTCGCTCCGCCTCGGCCGTGGCGTCGATCCGCGCCTGCTCCAAGGCCGCGGCCTCGTCGCGGTGGCGGCGGACCGCCTCGGCCATGTCCGCCGTGAGACGCTCGAGCAGCTGCGTCGACTCCGGCGTCAGCGCGCGCGCTCGACCGAGCAACGCCGCCGGGAACCCCAGCCGCTCGGCGACCGCGAGGGCGTGGCTCGCACCCGGGACGCCCCCCAGGAAACGGAACCGCGGTGTCAGGGTCTTGAGGTCGAACTCCAGGGAGCCGTTCACCAGCCCCGGCACCTCGCCGCTCAACCGCTTGAGCGTCGTCAGGTGCGTGGTCACCACACCCCACGCCCCACGCCGCGCGAAGTGCTCCACCAGGGCGCGGGCCAACGCCCCTCCTTCCTCGGGGTCGGTCCCGGCTCCCAGCTCGTCGCACAGCAGGACCGCCATCGGGCCTGCCGCATCGGCCATTCGCGCCAGCACCGCCAGGTGGGCCGCGAAGCTGGAAAGGCCCTCTTCCAACGATTGGGGATCGCCCAGGTCCACCATCAAGTCCCGAATCTCGGGCAGCGTGCTGTCCTCGCCAGCCGGCACCGGGAACGCGGCGTGGCTCAGGGCGAGGGCAAGCCCGACGGTCTTGAGCAGCACGGTCTTGCCGCCCATGTTGGGACCGCTCACGATCAGCAGGCGACCGCCGGCCCCGAGGCCCAGCTCGAGGTCGAGCGGGATCACCGCCTGATTCGCGCCGGCTCGTGCCGCCAGCAGCGGGTGACGAGCCGTCCGAAGTCGCAGGTGGTCGCCCCCCGGAGTCAGCGCCACCGCACCCAATACCCGGGCCCATCGCGCGCGGGCACGGAGCGTGTCCAAGTGGATAAGCGTGGCTTCGAGGTCGACCAGCATCCCGTGTCCGGCGGCCACGGCGGCCGCGAGCTCGCCTAGCACCCGCCGTTCCTCCAGCGCCGCGGCGGCGCGCAGTTCGATCAGGCGGTTGTTCTCGCCGCACGACTCGAGCGGCTCGACCAGCAGCGAGCGCCCACTGTTGGACACGTCGTGGACGATGCCGCGCCGGCGCGGGAACGAGTCCGCCGGCACCATGGCCACGAAGCGGTCGACGTGGCGCGTGACGTAGGCTTCGGCGCCGAAGCGCTGGGCCCAGCGCTCGAGCTGAACTCCGAGACGTCGCTCGCCTTCGGTCAGCTCGCGGCGCAAACGCCGCAGCAGGGGAGAGGCCGCGTCCTGGACCGCTCCGTCGTCGTCCAGTGCCGCGGTAAGCTGCTCGCGCAAGCCCCTCGGCTGGCGCAGCTCTGCCACGCGCGCCGCCAGTCGCGGAAAGCGTTTCTGGCGCGCGGGATCGTCCCACGCCGCGACCGCGGCGGTGGCGGCGTCCAACCACCGTCGCACCTCCACCAACCCCCGGCCGTCGAGTCCCTCGACCGCCTCCCTTTCGAACACCTCCCGCAGCGAGCCCGGTCCGACGAAGCACCACTCTCCCGGCTCGTCGGTACACCGGATCGCCTCCCGGAGCCGCTCGATCTCGACTTCGCGCTCGGCGCGGTCCGCCATCGGCCGCCACTTGAGCAGAGCCTGGCGGGCGCCGTCCGACTCGGCGCGGTCGGCGACCGCGGCAGTGACCTGGAAGAACTCGATCAGGTCGAGGGACCGATCGTCCACGCTGCCTTCGTCCGGTGCCGCTTGTTGGCCGACGGGCGTCGCGGAAGCCGAATCGGTGAGGTTTGGACGGATCAGGACTGCACCCTCTTGTTGCGCGCGGCGCGCGCTCGCTTCTCGGCCTTGAGGAAACCACGCCTGAGCCACGTGCTGCCGGGCAAGAAGCGCCCGCCGAGCGAACAAGCCTCAGCACCCCCCCGCATCAGGGGAACCACCACCCGGGTGCGCGCTACGGTATCGCCCAGCTCCCGCGCCGGCTTCAGCGCCAGCGCGGTCATCAGCACCAACGCCGTCACCACCGCCCCCAGCGTCGCCCCGACCGCGAACCCCGCGCCGCGATCGAGCCACCCGGCCGGGCCCGACTTGACCACCGCCCCCAAACGATCACCCCACCACTGGATCAGGGCCGCCACGGCCAGGCCCCCCAACCCAGCGACCACCCAGCGCAATGCAAGAAACGCCAGGGCCGGCTCTGCGCCTCGCCAATGCGCCGCGAGCCAGTGCCAAACCCAGCCCCCCGCCCAGGCTCCGAACAGCAGACCCAACACAACAAAAACCTGCGCGACCGTGCCGCGCAGGAATCCGTGGATCGCAAAAACCAGAATGAGGACCAGGATGCCCCAGTCCAGCCAGGTCATGCCGAATCCCGGATCCAGGTCCGCTAGCTCTCCTGACGACGGGCCAAGTTCTTCCGCTTGGCTGCGTTCAGCTTGCGCTTGCGCCGCTCGCTCGGCTTCTCGAAGTGCTGATGGCGTCGCAAGTCAGCCAGGATACCTGCCTTTTCACACTTCTTTTTGAAACGACGCAGGGCGCTTTCGAAGGACTCCCCTTCCTTCACCCTGATGCCCGGCAATAATTCTCCCCCCCTCCACTCAAATGCTCCGATTGGATCAATGGTCCAGAGGTGTGCACCGCCATGAATCAGATGCGCCGTGGGGTGATAGGGCGCAAAGTGGCACCAAGAGTTTATGGCCGCTGGCGCGGTCCGTCAAGCGGAGGTGGGACGAGCAGCCGGCGCGGCCAACACGCCAAAGGACCACCAGCTGGCCCAGGCCAGAGCCGCGGTCTCTGTCCTCAACCGAGCGTCGGACAATCGGATACGGCGAAACTCCAGGTCCGAGAGCTGACTCCGCTCCAATGACGTAAGGCCGGAGGCTGGGCCCACCAGACCTATGCACTCCCGGCCGTCCGGTCGTTGCCCACCCGCCCACGTCCCCCCTGGATCGGCGAGCCACCGCGTGGCGACTTCCGAAAGTCTCGAGATTGCCTCCGCAAGCGGGAGCGGGTCAAGGATTTGGAGCAGATGACAGCGCCGGGATTGCTTGAGAGCCGCCACCGCGAGCCTCTGCCAGCGGTTGATTCGGCCGGCGGAGCGCTCCCAAGCCTCCCGTTCGCAGTCGATGGGCTGGAACTCCGACACTCCGAGCTCTGCCAACTTCTCGACCAACCAATCGGCCCGCTGCCCCTCGGGGGCACCGCACAGGACCACGGCCCGCCGATCCTCCGGCCTGTGCTCCAGAGTCTCGATCTCCGCTTCCAGCGGGCGCCCCGGGGTCAATCGCGCCGAGGCGAGCCACCCGCGTCCATCTGTGACCGTGACCCGATCTCCCGCTCGTGCCCGGCAGACACGCGCCAGATACCGGATCTCGGACTCCGGCAGCTCGAGCCGGCCACCCGGCTTGCAGAGCTCCGGCACCCAAACGAACGAAGGAGCGGCGTCAGCCGGCAAAGGCGTCCTTCACCCGCTCGAACAGGCCGCGTCCTGGACGCGGCGGCTTCATGCCCTCGCTCTTGCCCAGCTCCTCCAGCAACTTGCGCTCGGATGCGCCGAGCTTCGGTGGCACCCAGACGATCAAGTGTACCCTGAGGTCGCCGGTTCCGCCGTGCAGACCGGGCAGGCCCCTTCCCTTGAGCCGCTGGGTCCGGCCACCGGGGGTGCCGGCCGGCACGTCGAGTGCCGCTGGGCCATCGAGCGTGGGCACCTCGATACGTCCGCCGAGGGCCAATGTAACGAAGCTGATCGGCATCTCGAGCAACAGGTCGTTGCCGTCGCGCTCGAACAGCGGATGCGGCTTCTCCTCGATCAGCGCGATCAAGTCTCCGTTCGGTCCGCCCCGCGGGCCCGCGTCTCCCATGCCGCGCAGTGGGATGAAGTTGCCGCTCGCGACGCCCCGCGGGACACGCACCGAGATCGTTTCGGTCTCGGGGACCCGACCGTCCCCGCCGCAGGTGCGGCATGCCTCGCGCAAGATACGCCCCTCCCCACCACACCGGGGACACGGCGAGACGTTCACGAACTGTCCGAAGAACGACTGCTGCACGCGGCGGATCTGGCCTCGGCCTTGGCATTGAGGGCAGCTCGCTTCGCCGCTGCCGCCCCGCCCACCGCACGTATCACAAGCGCGCTGATGGCGGACGCGAATGCGCTTCTCCACCCCGGTCGCGATCTCCTCCAGGGTCAGCTTGAGGCGAATCTGCAGGTCATCCCCGCGCGCCGGCCCGCGACCGGTGCCGGCCCCAGCGCCGAACCAATCCTCGAAGCCACGGAAGTCGCCGCCGAAGTCGCGCATGAAGGCGCGCAGCGCGTCGGCCAAGTCGAAGCCGCTGAAGTCGAAGCCGCCGGCGCCGGTGCCGGCCCCGGACCCCACGCCCGCGTGCCCATACTGGTCGTAGCGCGCACGCTTCTGCGGGTCGCGCAGGATCTCGTAGGCTTCGGTCGCTTCCTTGAACCGATCCTCGGCTTCCTTGTCCCCGGGGTTGCGGTCGGGATGGTTCTCGAAAGCGATCTTGCGGTAGGCCTTCTTGATCTCCTCGTCGCCGGCTTGGCGCTGGACCCCCAGGACTTCGTAATAGTCGCGTCGCGGCATCTAGAGGTCGCTCCGCGTAGCGCCGCGGGCCACCACGACCCGTGCCGCGCGCAGCGGGCGCTCGCCCCGCCGGTACCCCTTGCGCGCCACCTGCACCACGCTGCCGGGTGTAGCGCCGTCCGGGGCATCCACCTCCAGAATCGCCTCGTGGAGGGCCGGATCGAAGGCTTGGCCCTTCGGGTCCACCGGGACCACGCCCTCGCGCCGTAGGTAGTCCAGCGCACGGTTCACCACCAGGCTCACGCCCTGTACCCAGGGCTCCGGCGCTCCCGCCTGGCGCGCCGAGTCGAGCGCCCGCTCCAGATCGTCGACCATGCCGATGAGCTCGAGCAGGACCGCCTCCTCAGCCGCGCGACGTACCAGCTCGGACTCCCGCTGCGCCCGACGACGGTAGTTCTGCAAGTCGGCCTCGGCCCTCAGCCAGCGATCCTTGTAGTCGATCGGCAGTTCGGCCGGCTCGCGGTCGACCGGCGGCGCCGCGGCCCCGGTCGCCCCGCCCTCTTCCTCCCAGCGGGAGACGCTTGCGGGCCCTTCGAGCGCCGGCGCCTCGCCGGCCCCGCCCACCACCGGGTCGTCGTTCGGCTCCGTGGCCATGGGCTCGGCCGGGGTCCGATCGGCAGGCTCGCGCATCTCGTGGATCTTGGATTTCACGTCGTGTCCTCGCTCCGTACCCGGCCGGTCACAGGTATTCCGCTACCCGGCTGCCCACCGCTTCGACCAGGGCAATGACCCGCGCGTAGTCCATGCGCATCGGTCCCAGCACTCCGACCGCCAGTCGGATCGCACCCGGCAGCGCGTAGCTGACCAGGCTGCACCCGCTCAAGGCCTGGTCTTCATCCACGGACACCCGGACCGCCGGCTGTCCCTCGACGCCCTCCACCATCAGCCGGCTCAGCGGCGGCCCAGTCTCCACCACGCGGAGCAACGGCTCCAACCGCCGGCTGTCGGCGAACTCCGGCTGGGCCGCGATGTTCCCGGCCCCGGCACTGAACAACGCCGGGGTCGGCTGCCGGTTCCAGCCACTGCGGGCCGCCTGGGCCACGATCCGCACTGCCGTGTCCCGGGCCAGCATCGGGTCGGACCCCAACGCCACGCGCACCCGAGACATGTCCAGGCCAATCAGCCGCTCACGCAGCACCGCCGCCGCCTCGCCGAGCTCGCTGCGACCGAGCGGGCTCTCCAGCTCCAGCACCACGGTGCGCACCACGCCCCCGCCCAGGCTCAGCACCAGCAGGGCGCGCCCTGGATCGAGCGGCGCCAGCTCCAAGTTGGCGACCTTCTCACGGTCGAGCGAGGCGGCCACCGCCAGGCCGAGCTGGCGGGTGAGGCTCGAAAGCAGCCGCGACGCCTCGGCGAGCAGCTGCTCGACGTCGTGGGTCGACCGCCTGAGCCGCTCGTCGACCTCGCTCAGCAGCTCGCCCGGGATCTCGGCCGGCGTCAGCTCGGTGCGCACGTAGAAGGCGTAGCCCGAGGGGCTCGGCCAGCGTCCGGAGGAAGGGTGCTCCCGGGTCACCAGCCCCATCGCCTCGAGCTCCGCCAAGGCACTTCGGATGCTCGCCGACGACCAACGGATTCGGCGGAGCCGGCCTACGGCCTCCGAGCTCACGGGACGAGCGCTCTGGCCGTAGAGCTCCAGCAGACTCATGAAGATCTGCCGTTGTCGCTCGGTGAGGTCGGGATCGCTCCGCGCCACTCCGCCCGGAAACGCCGGTTGAGACATGTCGAAGAGGCTACGGAACGCTTCTAAGACCTGTCAAATCCGAGCGCGCCTCGGTGCCCGCGTTCGGCGCTCGCCATCAACCAGGCAATCACGTCGTCGGCTACGAAGCGGTGGCACGCGGCGATCCGAAAACCGAACCGTGTGGCTTCGAGCCGCCCCGAGGCGACGGCGCGGGCCAACGCGGCCCCATAGCGGCCGATCACTCCGCGCCAGAGGCGGTCGTCGTGATCGCGGGCGTCCAAACCGCTCGACAGCCTCAGACCCAGCATCACGATCTCGTCCGCGCTTGACCGTTCGCTCTCGGTCTCGAAGTCCGCGCACTCGCGGCCGTTGGCCAGCGCATCCGCCCAGGCTTCCATCGCGTACCGATTGCCGTAGCGCGCCCCTCGCCACAGGCCGTGCGCCGAAGGTCCGAGCCCCACGTACTCACGACGCAGCCAGTACACCAAGTTGTGCCGGCATTCCTCGTTCGGACGACAGAAATTGGAGGTTTCGTAGCAGCCGTAACCGGCCGCGGCCAGCCGCTCGGTCAAGCCGTGGTAGAGGTCCGCCTCGAGTTCGGGAGGCGACGCCGGCACCTCCCGCCGATGCACCGCGTCGCCCAGCGGGGTTCCGGGCTCCGGAATGAAGGCGTAGGCGGACAGGTGCTCCGGCTCGAGAGCCAGCGCCACTTCCACCGTCTCGCCAAAGGAGCGCTCGGTGTGGCCGGGGAAGCCGAACATGAGGTCGAGAGAGACGCGCCGGAAGCCGTGCGCGCGGGCCAGGGCCATCGCCTGGCCGGGCCGCGCGGCGTCGTGCACGCGGCCGAGCCGGGCCAGCTCGACCGGGTGGAAGCTCTGGACCCCCATCGAGAGGCGGTTCACGCCGGCGCCGGCCCAGGCTTCGAGCAGCGCCGGCCGCACCGATTCGGGGTTGGCCTCGAGCGTGACCTCGGCCCCGCTCGCGATCTCGAAATGGTCTTCGAGCAGCCGCCACAGGCGGGCGAAGTGGCGGGCCGCCAGGGCGGACGGCGTGCCGCCGCCGAAGAACACCGAGGTGAACGCGCGACCCTGGGCCGCCGGCGCCCATCGCGACACTTCGCGTTCGAGTGCCTCGAAGTAGCGCTCGACCTTCGCGGCGGACAGCGAGCCCGACGAGAAATCGCAATACGCGCAGCGCACGGCGCAAAACGGGACGTGCACGTAGAGCCCGAGTCGAGCCTGGTCGCGCGCTTCGCGGCACGGACCCTCGAGGTCTGCCGGGGTCGCCCGGCCGGGCGGTGAGCCGGGAGCCGTCTTGAGCACCGGGCTCGGCAGGCTCAGTGGATCACCTGGAAGATGCGATTCCAACGGGGCCAGTTGCGCTGGCCGTCCCAGGACCAATAGAGGAACATCGCGTGCCCTTTGACCAGGTCGAGGTCCAGGGTCCCCCAATAGCGGCTATCGTTCGAGTTGTCGCGGTTGTCTCCCATCATGAACAGCTCGCCCGGCCCGACCGTCTGGGGTCCGAAGTTGTCCCGGTAGTCGTAGCCGGCCGGGCGCACCGATGGGTCGGTGTGGATCACGTACGGCTCCTGCAGGGCCTTGCCTTCCACCAGCACTTGCTTGTTGCGCACCTCGACCGTCTGCCCACCGGTGGCGATGCAACGTTTGATGAAGTCCTTGCTCGGATCCTGCGGGAACTGGAACACGATGACGTCGCGGGTGTGAGGCGGGCGCAGGCCGGGCAGCCGGATGTGCGTGAAGGGGATCTTGGGTCCGTACTCGAACTTGTTCACGAACAGGAAGTCGCCGACCAGCAGCGTGTCCCGCATCGATTCGCTCGGGATGCGAAAGGCCTGGATGACGAAGGCACGCAGGAACAACGTGAGCGCGAGAGCCCACAACGCGGCCTCGAGGTACTCCCGCAGGATGGAACGGGGCTTGCGCGACATGGTTCCCCCTCGCTACCGGTCGACTTTGAGGACCGCCAAGAACGCCTCCTGAGGGATCTCGACGGTTCCGATCTGCTTCATACGTCGCTTGCCTTCCTTCTGTTTCTCGAGCAGCTTGCGTTTGCGAGTGATGTCGCCGCCGTAACACTTGGCGGTGACGTTCTTCCGCAGCGCTCCCAGCGTCTCGCGGGCGATTACCTTGTTGCCCAGGGCGGCCTGGATCGCGACCTGGAACATCTGCTTGGGGATGAGCTCCTTGAGCTTGGCGGCCAGGTCCCGTCCCCAGTCGTACGCCTTGTCCCGGTGGACGATGGCGGACAGCGCATCTACCGACTCCCCGTTCAGCAGGATATCCAGCTTGACCATGTCGCCTTCCCGATATCCGTCGAACTCGTAGTCGAGCGACGCGAAGCCGCGCGACAAGGACTTCAGCCGATCATAGAAGTCGAGCACGATCTCGGCCAGGGGCAAACGGTACGCCACCCGCGCCCGCTTCTCTTCGAGATAGTCCAGGCTGACGAAGATCCCGCGCCGTTCCTGGCACAGCTTCATGATGTTGCCCAGGTATTCGGCCGGGGTCAGGACGTGAGCCGACACATAGGGCTCTTCCACCGACGCGATCTGCTGGGTCATCGGCATCCGGCTCGGGTTGTCCACCACCCGCAGCTCTCCATCTTCGAGTCGCACGTGGAATTCCACGCTCGGCGTGGTGGCGATGAGATCGATCTGGTACTCGCGGCGCAGCCGCTCCTGGACGATCTCCATGTGGAGCAGCCCGAGGAAGCCGCAGCGAAACCCGAAGCCCAACGCCACCGAGGTCTCCGGCTCGTACACCAGGGACGAATCGTTCAACGTCAACCGGCTGAGCGCTTCCTTCAGCGGCTCGTACTGCTCCGAGTCGATCGGGTACAGTCCGGAGAACACCATCGATTTCACCTCGCGGAAGCCCGGCAAGGGCTCCAGGTCCCCACCGTCGGCGGCTCCGATGGTGTCCCCCACCCGCGCTTCGTGGACGGACTTCACCCCCGCCACGATGTAGCCGACCTGGCCGGCGTGGAGTCGATCCAGGGCTTCCAGCTTGAGGCGCAGGCGCCCGACCTCGGTCACCTCGTAGCGTCGGCCGGTCGACAGCAGCCGGATCGCGTCGCCGGCACGCACCTCGCCATCCACCAGGCGCACCAGCGCCACCACACCGCGGTATTGGTCGAACTTCGAGTCGAAGATCAACGCCCGCAGCGGCAGGTCGAGACTCCCTCCGGGCGCGGGAATGTCCGAGATCACGCGATCGAGCAAGTCCTCGACGCCGAGCCCGGTCTTGGCGCTGATCCTCGCGCATCGCTCGGCCGGCACGCCGGTCGCATGCTCGATCTCGAGCGCCAGATCGTCCGGCCGCGCCACCGGCAGATCCACTTTGTTGATCGCCCCCACGATCGCCAACCCCTGCTCCCGCGCCAGAAAATAGTTCGACAGCGTCTGGGCCTCGATCCCTTGCGATGCGTCCACCACCAGGATCGCGCCTTCGCAAGCCGCCAGGCTCCGCGACACCTCGTAGGTGAAGTCGACGTGCCCCGGGGTATCGATCAGGTTGAGCTGGTAGACCTGTCCGTCCCGAGCCCGGTACTCCATGGCGATGGCGTGCGACTTGATCGTGATGCCCTTCTCGCGCTCGAGGTCCATGTCGTCCAGCACCTGAGCCTTCATCTGCTGCGGGGGCAGGGTGCGAGTGATCTCGAGCAGCCGGTCGGCCAGCGTACTCTTGCCGTGATCGATGTGAGCGACGATGCAGAAGTTCCGGATGCGGGCAAGCCGTGGGTCGGTCAAAACGCCCACCCCAGGGAGATCCGCGCCCCTTGCGGAGGGTGAACGCCCTCGGGCAGGGCCGGATCGGTCTCGAACTCGGTCTCGAAATGGACGAAGTGAGCGTCCACGTAGGCGTCGACCAGGGCGTAGACGATCAGCCCACCGAGCCACCATCGGCGCGTGACGGATTGGTCGAGCCGCGCGTTGTAGGCGGCAACGGCGGCGGAATAGGCGACTTCGTCGGACCCTTGGAGGGCGTCTGCCTCGTGGCTCAGGCGATCGAGCGCAGCCTCGTCGTCCACGAGCCCGACGATGAGCCCGATTTCGGCCCCCGCGATACCCACCCCCTTGATCCACTGTCGATTGTGGAGTTGGCCCCAGCCCGGCACCACCAGGGACCGAAGCATCACCCAGCGCGGCTGATCGAGGGTCGCGACCTTGCGCGGCCCAGCCGCCCGGGTCGTTCCGGGCGGCAGCCCCTGCGGCGAGCGCGGCCACTGGATGACCTGCGAGCTGTCGGACGATCGCGGCGTCGGCGCGAGGGTCCCTGGGCTCACCGCGGTCCCGCCCGGCGGAGCCCGGCGGGCCGAATCCGCGGCTGCGCTCTCTGCTCGGCTCGTCGTGTCGCGAGGGGGCGCTGCCGGGGCGGCGGCGGGCGCGCGGGTCGCTTCCGCAATCGGGCCTCGGGGGCTCACGACGGGAAGCCCGTCGACCCATCCCTGGCCCGCCGCCACTCCCACCCCCACGGCCAGCCAGGCCAAAATGCCGATCCCGAGGCAAAACCTTGGCGGGAACGCGTGGGAATCGAACCCACCTCGGACGTGATGAACGCCCGACCGCAGGATTTGAAGTCCCCGGAGGCCACCAGACCCCATTCGCTCCCGTCTTGCCATACGTGTCGCCAGTAATAACAGACCCTCGCGCACCGGCGCCAGTTGGCCCGGCGCGGCGGCGACGGCTTGCAGCCCCAGTTCCGCGCGGCCCGCACGTACAGACCATGAAAAGTGCCGGTAGGTTTTTCCGACCCGGGAAAATCGACCGAGATCACGCGGCTCACGGATCGCGAGAACCGACGTGATCTCCAGGCCTTCACACCGCGAGAGGGTCGCGGACGTCCACCTATCCCGCGGGGCGGTCGGCCGTTGTGATCCTTTGCAAAAAGACATCCGGCCCCGACCGGCCCGTTGGCATCGCCCTGGCCTATGTCCGACCCAGACCGGAGCGAAAGTCCGGGACGTGCGGGGATTCGGGCATCCCTGGCGCGGTTCCCGGGGTCGCGGGCCTCCTTGCTCTCCCTCCCGGCGATTCTGGCTGCACCCGTTCGAGCAGGCCGCGTGTGCGTAGGTCGCGTCCCACGGCCACACAAAGGAAGGAGGACTCGTCCATGCGACGGTCCAGGTCTCGCCAGTGGTCTCTTCAGGTTCCGCTTGCCATGGTGTGCTGTGCCCTGTTCCTGGCTTCGGCCGCAGTCGTCGGCGCGAACCCCAAGGACATCCCTGCCGGTTCGAAGCTCGCCTTCAACTTCAACATGATCGGCTATCCGGCCGGTCAGGCCTACAACGGCAACTGTGGCGAAGGCCACCGGATCTTCGTGAACCGGGAGGCCAACAATGCCCAGGTGGTGGTCACGAACTCCGGCAGCGGCTGGGAAATCCAGGACTGCAACGCCACCCAGGACCACCGCGCCGTGCTGGCAACCAGCCAGGTGAGCAAGTACGACATCTACGTACGCATCCTGGGCAAGCCCGGCGGTCACATCAACATCTGCGCCGACGAGCTCGTCGACCCTCTAAGTCAGGAAACGCTGTGCCTCCTCGGCACCATCGACCTGACTCGCAGCAGCGGCCAGTCGAAGTTCCAGCTCGCGCCCTCGACGATGTTCGACGCCAGCCTCTTCGACATCCTCTGGACGGTGGACACGAACAAGGACTTCCGCATCGCCCAGTTCCGAGTCTACAGCCGCCCATAATCGAAGAACTCCAGCAGCCCCGCCGGCCCCGGCTCCCTAGCCGGGGCCCCGGGCCTTGCCCGGCGCGGCGCCACCCGCCGGTCGCGTGCTTTCGTCCAAGCGGTCGCCGTTCCCTCCCCACCCGATGGGCTCCCCGCTTCCTATTGTCCCCCCCGACACGCCCCATCTGCTCCCTGCCGTGCCCTTCATGCAGAATGCCAACCCATTGCAGTCTGCGTAGATGCGCCTTCGTCCCGCCTACGAAATCACTATATCATCATAGTCTCTTGTAGTAGAGTTTCTACTCGCTACAGCCATCTTCCAATGGCGCGGATGTAGAACTCCCTCGCAGGGCCGCGGCCCGCGCCTCCCTCCCGAACCCATCCCTAGGACTGCAATGCTTCCGCTCGTAATGGGCCCCGACCCCGTCGTCACCCGTCGCGCCAGCCGGCCCGTGTCGCGCCTCCGCATTGCTGTCGCTGGCGGCTTCTTCCTCTCGGTCATGAGCGTGACCGCGTTCGCGCCGGACACGAGCTTCGCCGCCGATTCTCCCATCATCTTTACCGCCGTTGGGGACGTCCCCTATGGGGACTCCGAGGTCTCGACCTTTCAAGGCGAGATCGAAGATCACAACGTCTATAGCCCGTCGGAATTCTTCGTCCACTTGGGGGACATCTTCAGCGGCAGCGAGAGCTGCGAGGAATTCCGCTATTCACGCGTCGCCGACATCATGCACATGCTGACGGTGCCGGCGTACGTCATTCCGGGCGACAACGAAACGACCGATTGCTCCAACCCCGGCTCGGGCTGGCAACTCTGGACCGAGTATTTCCTGCGCTTCGAGGACTATTTCTGCGGGACGCCGCTCACCGAGCGGCAGAGCGGACGGCAGGAGAACTTTGCCTTCGTCAAGAACGGCGTGCTGTTTTGCGGCATCAACCTGGTCGGCGGTACGAATGACAGCCAGATCCTGGAGGACGACGCCAATTGGGTGACGCAGCAGCTCCAGGCGAAGAAGCCCAACGTGCGAGCAGCGGTGGTCTTCGCTCAGGCCGGGCCGGGCTCCAACCATTCTATCTTCTTCGACCCGTTCACGACCGCGGCCTCCTCCTTTGCCAAACCCATCCTCTACCTCCACGGGGATGGACACTCGTGGTTGATGGATCGACCCCTGAGCGGCGCCCAGAACGTGCTGCGCGTGCAGGTCGAGCGGGCTGGAAACTCCCCACCGCTGCAGGTGACGGTCACGCTGGACACCACCAACCCCTTCCAGTTCAACCGCGATCCGTGGGCGTCGCACACCGCATACAACCGGCCGCCGTGCGTCAATGCAGGCCCCGACAAGAGCATCGCGCTGGGACAAAGCGTCACTCTCTCGGGCGCGGCGACGGACAACTGGGTGCCCTACAACCCGCCCCGCCTCACCTATAGCTGGAGCAAGACGAGCGGCCCAGGGACCGTCACCTTCTCCGCACCCAGCGCGCTTGCGACCTCGGCGAGCTTCAGCGCCGGCGGCACCTACGTGCTGCGGCTGACGGTCAACGACACCGCGCTCTCGGGAACCGACGACGTGACCGTGGTGGTCGGCAGCTCCGGCACCAACCAGCCGCCGGTGGCGACCAACGATACCTACGAGGTCGAGACCGACTTGACGTTGAGCGTCACCGCCCCGGGCGTGCTTGCCAACGACTCCGATCCGGAGGGCGCCCCGCTCACGGCCGCCATGGTGACTCAACCCAGCCACGGCACGCTCTCGCTCGCCAGCAACGGCTCCTTCACCTACACCCCCGCCGCCGGATATTTCGGCCCCGACGGCTTCACCTACCGGGCGAACGACGGCCTGGCGTCCAGCAACACCGCCACGGTCACGATCAACGTCGGGATCCGATTCGCCACCTTTGCCGCCAGCCACGACGCCCGGGTCAGTCTCAGCTCACCGACGAGCAACTACGGTACCAGCAGCACGCTGCGGGTCCAGGGCGGCTCCTCCGCCCTCAACAGCTACCTCAAGTTCGACGTCAACGTGGGCCCGGTGACGGCCGCGACCTTGCGGCTGTACGTGACCGACGCGAGTCCCGACGGTGGCTCGGTGCACTCCGCGGCCAACACCTACGTCGGGAGCACCACGGCGTGGACCGAGACCGGCATCAACTGGAACAATGCTCCGCCCATCTCGAGCCCGGCGCTCGATGCCGCCGGGGCGGTGAGCGCCAATACCTGGACCGACCTCGACGTCACCGCCGGCGTCCCCGGTAGCGGCACCTACAGCCTCGGGATCGACGCCACCTCCACCGATCCCGCGTACTACAGCTCCAAGGAAGGCTCCCAGCCGCCGCAGCTCGTCATCACCTATCGCTTCGGGTCGGCGGCCAACAACCGCCCGGTGGCCCAGGACAACGCCTACTCGCTGAACGAGGACGCCTCCCTCACCGTGGCGGCTCCGGGCGTGCTCGGGAACGACACCGACGCCGACGGCGACCCGCTGACGGCGACCGTGACGAGCAGCCCTGCCAACGGCTCGGTCGCCCTGCAGCCGACCGGCGGCTTCACCTACACGCCGGCCGCCAACTTCAGCGGTACCGACTGGTTCACCTACACGGTGAGCGACGGCCGCGGCGGCACCGACATCGGCAGCGTGACGCTCACCGTCAATCCGAGGCCCGATCCGCCCACGGCGTTGAACGATTCGTACTCGGTGGTCGTCAACAACTCCCTCGTCGTGGCGGCCCCAGGGGTGCTCGGCAACGACTCCGATCTGGACGGCGAGACCCTCACCGCGTCGTTGGTCACCGCTCCGGTTCACGGCGTGCTGACCCTCGGCGCGAACGGCTCCTTCACCTACACGCCCAACAGCAACTTCCTCGGTGCCGACAGCTTCACCTATCGAGCCCAGGACCCGGGCGGTCTCAACGCCAGCGCCACCGTGTCGATCCAGGTCACGCCGCCGCCTCCCGTCACCCTCACCTTCACGCCCGCGGCCGACGCCTACGTGAGCGAGGCCAAGCCGACCACCAACTACGGCACCGCTACCGACGTGCGGGTGCAAGACCGCCGCACCGACTTCCACAGCTACCTCCGGTTCGTGGTGAGCGGCACCAACGCCGTCAGCGGCACGCTGCTGAGTGTCAAACTCCAGCTCCATTGCGAAGATGGTGGCCCAGATGGCGGGTCGTTCTATGCGGTGTCCAACAACTATTTGGGGACCACCACGCCTTGGACCGAGACCGGCATCAACTGGAGCAATGCGCCGGCCTT
>DASXTP010000103.1:0-32032 GCA_036505355.1 Candidatus Eiseniibacteriota bacterium
GCCCCCGCGTTCACGCGGTGGCGGGGAGCTCGTTCTCTCGGGGCCCTGGCTTCGCGCCGGCGATCGCCCGCCGCAGCACGCTCGCGAATAGCGGGTTTTCCCAATGCTCGCTATGGGCTGCAAGCGGCGTCCGCGCGTCCAGATCCTCGAGATTGTCCACCCGGATCTTGGGGTCGGGGGGGTTGGTGTCGTAGAAATCTAGAGGGCCGCCGATCCAGTCGTTGCGCGAGTAGATGTTCACCCACGGCATGGTGCGGTTGGCGGCGCTCGCAATCAGCGGTTGGACCGCGGCGGCCATGGTCTCACGAACCTCAGAGCCTGGGCTGCGCTGGATGCGGAACAGATAGGCCGTTTTGTTCAGCGGCGACCCGAAGGTGAGCAACATGGCCGTTCTCTCGCGCACATGAGCCGCCTCTCCATCGAGCCGATCTTCGTTCAGGAGATTGTTGAGCATATCGTATGCGACCACCGAGCCGAGGGAGTGGCCGACCACGACGACGTGCGAGTAGAGCGGCTTACCGTCCTCGCCGACCGCCCGGTATACGGCCGAACCGAGGGCGAACGTCACCTTCTGAATGGCTTGGCGGATCTCCTGGAAGCGGTTGACCGTGTGGGCGGAGATGTACGCCACCACGTCACCGACGTACTGGACCAAGAACCAGCGGACGACGGCGGCGATTACCAGCGGTACTCCCCACAGGAACCCGATCGTCAGCACGTAGCTCGCGCCGCGGAGGGAGCCGATCGAAGGCCCGAGCCACCCGGTGGATTGGCCCCCTCCGACCTGATCGACCACCACGTCCCAGACGACGCTCGCGCCCGAGAACCCGATCGCGGTCAGCCCGATGAAGATGAGACTCCACGCCAGGAAGCTGGAGAACGCAGGACCCAGGAATCGGACTAGGCCGGGTGTCCGGATTCCGATCCCCACCAGCAGCATGCCCAGGGTCGAGATCGCCACCGACGAGGTCAGCGCGCGGAACAGAGTCGGTCCGGGCCACTGAGCCCCTGTCCCGATGAGCCGGGCGCCAACCACCGCAACCAGAGCCGCGTTGATGGCAGCGAGCGCCAACAACAGGGCGACGACGGCGAGGAGCTTGGCCGGGGTTCGGAGCGGGACCCGATACTCGTTCCATTGGCCGAACATCCAACGGTCGAACCGGCGCCGCTGGAACCATTGCGTGACACCCTGACGGCCCGCGTTGAACAAGAACCAGAACACATCGCGCAGCGCCACGCGCCCCTCGGTGATCGGGGCCCAGTACCCTTCGTAGAGGTGGACTCGTTCGATGTCCCCGTTCACCGGCACGTCGATCTCGGCCCGCCGCAGCTCCACGGGATCGACGGCTTGCTTGCCGCCCGAGGGCGGAAGCTGGCCAAGCCTCACGACCTCGGTCCGGACCTCGAGCTTGGGATGGTCGGGAGATCGTCGCAGTGCCTCGGCCACGCACTCGAGCGTCTCGAATGGAACCTGCTGGCCCATCCCATGACAGATCACGACCGCAACCGGGCGCTTCCCGCTTGGAGTACAAATCGAAGGGATGGCCTGCAGCGAGGCCACGCTGCTTCCCCTCTCGATCACCGTGGTCGTCGAAGGCCTGAACGTTCTCTGCGCGGAGCCGCTCATGCTCCTCCCTTCTCCCGAGCTCTAGAACAGATTGGGCAGCAGGTGTAGCTGTCGGCTCACCATCACACGCGATTCGGGTCCGAGCAGCATCGCCACCTTGAGATCGCCCCACGTAACGAAGGGCCCAACGCGTGTTCTCTTCCCGGGATGGGACAGCGGCCAGCGCAAGGCGCCGTCCCGTTCCCCAGCCAGCGCCACGCCCAGCGAGCCGTAGCGCGGTTTCATAAGCTTCACCCAGAACCCTGCCTCGGGCTCCCAACTGAACGTGTAGCGACGCAACCCGGCTTCCAGCACGGAAACCGCCTGGGCGTCGTTTCGATCGTCCAAGGTCGCGTAGCTGGTACTGTAGGCGAGCAGCGCTTCAAGGGGGCTGGGTCCATTCACCCCGGGGGCGAAGAGGCCGAGACGTTGGAGCGAGGCGTTGAGGAAGACCTCGGCGAGATTGAGCCGGGCCGAGCCCGGCCCATACTTCACCTCGTAGCGCCACAGTCGTCGCAGCCCGTCGCGCTGGGCGATCTCCAGCTTGGCGTGGCGCACGTTCTGCACGCGGCGCTCGACACCCTCCCGT
Organism: Candidatus Eiseniibacteriota bacterium; assembly: GCA_036505355.1. Lineage (GTDB taxonomy): Bacteria > Eisenbacteria > RBG-16-71-46 > RBG-16-71-46 > RBG-16-71-46 > WS-8. The sequence continues at coordinate 2,196 of DASXTP010000103.1, forward strand.
ACGACCGGATCGGGATGGTTCGGGATCGTGTCCTCGAGGTAGGAACCGTAGAACCACAACAACGAATCACGGTCCTGAGCGACCGCGAGACCGTTCCTCGCCAAGACGCGGGGAGGCTCCGCGCGACGGATGGAGCGCATGTCCACCGGGGGTGCCGCTGCTGATGCGCGTCGGATCCGCGCCACCCGCTCCCACGCCGCGCCAAGGTGCGATGGCGGGGCGTTCCGCGGCGGGACCGCCTCGATCGCCACCACGATCGCCTCCGCGAACGCCGCGAGCGTATCGGTCTCCGGCACCCGGAAGACCGGCGTCGCCGATGCCGGCGAGGCGAGTCCGGCCCACAGGACGAGCATCAACGTCACGCGAGCCATTTCGCAACTTTCGTCTGGTTCCGGGTCACATACCCGGTCCAGTCGTGGGGGTTGTTGGGAGAGAGCGGCAGTCCGAGCCGATTTCCGCGAGCGCCTCCGAGCACCCCCGCGAGCGTAGTTCTGGAATCGATGCCGGCGAGCTGCTGCTGCTCGATCTCCGATTCCTGGCCGGGAATGTTCATGTACGCCCAGGAAAGTTGGTTCCGGAAAAGGAAGCCACCGACTGGATCCAGGTTGCCGGTCAGGGAGACCAGTCGCTGGATGCTGGGCCGCATACCGTTCGCCCCACTGGCCTGACTCGGAATCGCCAATGGTTTGAGAATGGCCAATCCCAACGGGGAGGGGATCAGATCGCGGATGTCCTGGGCGACCGTGCGGATGAGCTGAACCGGCGAGGCCATCATCACGACGCTCTGGAAGCGCACGCTGTCCGATACCGGCTGGAGTCCGTGCACGGGGTCCGACGCGGCTGCGCAGAGCACTTCATAGGTGTGGAAGCAGCCGAGGCTGTGACAAAGGACATAGAGCTTCTGCTTGCGGCGGCTCGGAACCACGCGGTCGCCATCGAGGACCATCTGTCGGATTTGGGCCAGCACCCGTTCGCGAATCGCTGCGCGCGCGTTCACCGAAAGGACGGGCCAGATGACGTCTCCCGCCCCTTCCGCGACCACCGGACCCAGTTCCGGTTCGTCGAAGCGCCCCCCGAGGTACGCCAGCAGGCGATTCACGAGCCCCGCCGCATTCGTCTTGGCCGCAAACCAATCGTTGATGTCGTCGTATAGGACCGTATAGACGGCCAGCTCGTCCCACCGCGGGCCCAGCGCCAGTTGCAGCGCTTGGAGCAGCGAGTCGTAGTCCGCGAGCTGGTAGCTGCCGACGCCGTGCACCAGCAGCAGGGCGCTGTCGCCCGGCCAGTCCTTCGTTTGCAAGGGCGGTGGCACTCGGACTTCCTCTATTTCTCCCGATTGATAAGGCCTTCCCACCCTGGCTGCTCCATCACCTGCGGCGAGGAGGCCAGAACGCAATGGACTTCCAGGATCAGTAAGGGGAAACGAGCAACATGCCGTCCTCCAAGAGTGGACGCACACCACTCCGGACCGCACTCGGGGGAACTGCGGCCGCGGCAACCTACGCCTGGAAGCCCGGACCGGGGAGAAACGTGAGGGGACGCGACCTACTTGCGCCGGGCCTTCGGCAAGGGAGAAGGGTGCTCCCGACGACTTGCGTCGTCAATCGCGAAGTGATGAGCCTTCGTTCGGCGCCTAGAATTGCCCACGCAGCCACCTTATTATAGAAAAGCTGGCGAGTTGGGCTTCCGGTTCCACGCACCGCCCGCGGCATCGCAAATCGCCTCGGCGGCAGGAAGTCCGGGACCTCGGGCAGCGACGGATCCGGGGCCGGTGGCGGCGTGGCGTGAACGGAGGCAGCGCGCCGGTTCCGCCAATCGCCGAGGCGTAAAGGCTCGGTCCGCCGAACTGCCGCGCGACGTAGGTCTGGCCATCGAAGTCGCTGTGATCGTCGGCAAACGCGACCACGCACGCGCCTGGCGGGTCGATGGTGACCTGGAAGTAGTCGCACAGGTTCCGATTCGGCTCTTCCTCGACCTCCTCACGCCCGTACGACGATCCCGCGGGTCATGTCGGTGAAGTGTTCGCGGTAGTCGCCGAACGACCCGTAGCGGCTCAGCTCCAGCACGCGGTCCTGCATCGGTTGGGGCAGCTCGGCGACCTTCGAGCGCATGTACTCGCCGAAATTCAGCCAGAGTGCCGCGTCGTTCAGCCAGGCCGCACGCGCGTGGTCGATCGCGGCCAGCGCCACCAGCACGTCCTCGGGGATGGCGAGCCCCGCAGAGTCCGCCACCGGCGGTGACTCGCGGTGTTTGCGCAGCCTGAGGTGCTCGAGCGCCTCCCTCAGCCACTCGAGCCCAAGGCGCTCGAACGCGCCCGAGGCCTCGCGCTCGGCCGGGCGCTGGCACATCGCGAAGTAGCGGACCCGATTCAGGAAGCGCTTCATCGAGCGCGGCGTCGGGTTGGCGACAAAGACCAGCGGATACCAGTAGTCGAGCGCGTCGCGGAACAGGTCCGAGTCGCGCTCGGGCCGGCGCGGCGGCATCGACAGCCGGACGATGCCAGCGATCACGAGGGCCGCGAGCGCCACGGTGAACAGCCACGGGGGCAGCGCCCTCGATGCGCGCGGCACCAGCGAGCCGTCGAGCTCGCGACCCGACGAAGGGGGCGGCGACGGCACCGGCGCGATCAGGGGAGGCGACCCCGTTAGCCCCGCCACGGCGCTCGTCGTGCTGGCCGAGATGGGCGCCGGAGCCTGGGTCGCGGCGGTCTGGACCGGCGGGTTGCCGCCCGCGAAGCAGCCGATCATGAAGTCCAGGAGCGCCGGACCGCGCGCGATGCCGGCCCACAATACGAGCCCCGCCGCGACCAGCGGCGCGTACGCCCTGACCGATTCGCCCACCCGCGCCCGGATCCATCGCCCGAGACCGTGTTCCTTCTCGACCAGGGCCGGATCTTCGACGAGCAACGAGCGCGCCTCGGTGCTCGTCGGGTCGGGGAGCGGGGCCTCGATGTTGACGAGCTTTTCGAGGTAGCGTCGCGCAAACTCGTGCCGCTTCTCACGCGCCGGGTCGGACCCCGACTCGGCCTTCGCCGGATCGAGATCCACCATCTCCTGGGCGACCCGCTCGAACCCGAGCCCGATCGAGCGTTGCACCCACGGCGGCGCCATGCCCATGATCACGAAGCAGTCCCCCGAGGAGACCAAGAAGTTCACCATCTCGAGCACCTCGACGGCGTGCTCCGGCTGGCAGCGGTCGAGGTCGTCGATCAGGATCACCAGGCGTCGCTGGCCCATCGCGCGCGTGATGTCCTCGAACGTCTGCGCGAAACCCTGGCGAAAACCGGTCGGCGTGGTGGTGTCGGTGATGCGCAGCCCGCCGAACAGCAGTGTGGCGAGCCGGTTGGGACCGAAGCCCACCGTGGTCATGCCGCGCAGCAGGATGAACGCGGGAGTGAGGATCGAGACCGCGAGCGCCGCGAACGAGCCCTTCTCGGCGGCGGTCGTGGGAGTCTCGAAGTGCGCGAGCCGGCGGATCGCGTCGAGCGCGGTGTCGAGCCGATTGCCGCGCGAGCCGAAGACGAATGTCGCCAGCGCCGCGCACGCGAACAACGTCGCGGCGGCGGGGAGCCAGTGCCGCACGCCGCGGATGTAGAGCAGGCGGCAGCGGAAGCCGAGGCCACGCGGCGACCACCACTCGGGGAGGCCCTGGCGACGGATGCTCTCCATCAGCGACGGCAGGAGCTGCTCCTCGGACTGGTAGTGCCAGGCGTTGAACCACACGCTCCGGAAACCGTACTCGGCCAGCATGCCGCGGATGAGATACATGACCGAGCTCTTGCCGCTTCCCCAGTCGCCCGTGATCGCGAGCGTGAGCGGGGGATCCGTGTTCTCGTTGGCGAGGAAGCGCGCGATCCCGGCCGCGATCCGGCCGGAATCGAGGCGGTCGTCTTCGCGCGAGCGAATCGGCCGATCGGAGGCGAGCAGATCGGCGACCGAAGACTTCTCGGCCGGCTCTTCGGGTCGCGCGGAGAGCGCCGGCCGGATGAAGCCGACCAGCAGGACGAACGCCATCAGGTAATACCAGGGCGCTGGATACCGGTGCGGCTCGGGACGCTTCCAATCCGCACCGCCATTCGTGGTAAACGCGAGAAGACCATTGGGTCCGACGGCCCAGCCTCGGCTTGCATCGGCGAACTGCGCGGACTCGACCTGGCCGTTGTCGCCGATCGGGCGCGAGGTCCATGTATGGCCGCCGTCGCGCGTAACGAAGATCGTGTCATCGGCACCGATCACCCATCCGAGCGAGTCGGTGAGGAAGCGCACCGAGCGGATGGCGCTCGAGCGAAGCGGTGGAAGCGTGTCCCACGTCGCGCCCCCGTCGATCGTGGTAAAGGACGGGGCCGCGACGGTTCTCAATCGGGAACCGATGATCCACCCACGGCGGGCGCCAGGAAGGAAAGACGCGGTTGCAGGAACCGGCGCGGGAACGGACACAGTCTGCCAACTGGCACCTGCGTTCACCGTGGTCGCGAGCGTCAACGCGTCCGCGCCGTAGCCAGCGCCGAACACCCAGCCCGTGATCCCGTCATTCGCCAAGTCGAGCGGCCCCAGCAGATATGTCGGTCTACGCGTGACCGTCGGCACCCAGGTTGCGCCCGCATCCGACGTGGAGAAGAAGTAGTCTAAGCGCGAGGACGAAGTCCACCCGTGACGCTCGTCGCGCTGGAAACTGACGTGGGACAGACTTGCAGTCGAGTCGGCCCTCTGCGATTGCCAGCTCATGCCGCCATCAGTCGAGGCAACCACGGTGCCCGAATCGCCCACCGCCCAGACCGTGCGCCCGCTCGCGCCCACGAACACGTCGTCGAGATTGCGCTTGGTCCCCGAGGGGCGCGTGGACCAGGTTCGGCCTGCGTCCGATGAGACCAGAACCGCGCCCGCGCCGCCGACCGCCACGGCGCTGCTCGCATCCGGTGACAGCGCGATCGCGCCGAGGCGAGCGCCGGCTCCTTGCGTTCGCGCGAGCCAGTGTTCGCCACCGTCGAGCGATGCGTGCACCGCGCCGCGATCGCCGACGATCCATGTCCACTTGCCGTCAGAACCGCGGGCCATCGCCCTCGGGGTGAAGCCCAAGTCGGGCTGCAGACTCCACGTGATCCCCGAGTCCCGGCTCACGGCGACCTTCCCATGACCGGAGCGCCCGCTCAGCGCCCAGACGCGCCCGGTCGCCTCATCGTGGAGGGTGCGCGTGAGGTCGGCCCACGGCTGGGAGCGCGAGAACACGCCGAGCTGCAGGCTCACCAGTCTCCACTGACTCCCTCCGTCGTGCGTGACGAACACCTGGGCCCGGGCCGTGATGGCCGATCCATCGCGCCCGTCCGGATCGAAGTGCACGCCGACCAGACCCGGAGCCGCGCGCAAGCCGGTTCCCATCGGATCCTGATCCGGCGCCCAATGTGAGCCGCCGTCGGTCGTCGTGAACAGGAACGGATCGCTGCCGACCGCCCAGCCGTGATCGCCGTCGGCGGCGAAGTCGATCGACTCGAGCCGGCCCCGCCGCGGATACGAGTTCTGGACCGTCCACGTGTCGCCGCTGTCGCTGGTCGCGATGATGACGTCGTTCGCGCCGCACGCCCATCCGCGCCGGCCATCGCCGAGGAACATGAGCGCCGTGAGGTCGTCGCCGACTCCCGAAGCCATCACGACCCAGTGCGCTCCGCCGTCGTTCGTCCGGATCACGGTTCCGCGCTCGCCCACCCCCCAGCCGAGACGGGCGTCGTGGAAGAGCAGCGCGGTGATCGTCGGGGGACCGGCCGCCGGCGGCGGCACGCGCGCGCCGTGCACCGTATCCGGGGCCGCGTTCGCGCTGGTGTCGGGCCGTGCGGGCGGTTTCGCCACGACCGTCTTCGGATATACCTTGGAATCCGACGGCCGCAGGATTGCCGTAGGATTCCGGTGCACGGTCTTCGCGCCGACGTCAGCTCCCTTCGCGTTCGGCTGGCCGATTTGCCCTTGCTGTACAGCCGGGTTGAACGAGGCGCTCTCGGGCCGGGCGTCGGCGCTCGCCGCGCGCGGACGAATCCAGTCGAGCCACGCCTTCATGGCGCCGCGATGTAGCTGCGGTCGGGCGGCGGAATCGCCGCTCGTGCTCCCGGGCAGCGACCGCAGCCCACTCCAATCCACCGTGTCCTTGACCCACGACCGGCCATCGTCGTCGCTGTGCGCGACGAATCCGGCCGAGCCCGCGATCCACACCCGGCGCGCACCACGCACCGTGCACACGCTCATGAGATCGGAGTTGATCGTGGGCAGGCGAGCGAACGCGTTCACCTCGATGGGCTCGGTCCACCACGCGAGGTGGGCGGGGGTGAGCGACGCGAACGGATCGTCGCGCGGAAGTTGGCGCAGGGCGGCGAAGGTGACGAAGCCGAGGACGACGATGCCGATCCAGAATTGGGTGGCGCGCCCGGTCGAGCCCGCAGCCCGCGTGGAGCGGGCGCCGGCCTTTGATCCCGGGGGCGACTGGGTCCGCGGTGCGCGCCGCTTCGCGGCCTTCCGATTCGGGGCAGCGTCCACCGATCCTCCACGTGCGCGAGCCGCGGACCGGCAGACGTGAGCGGAACGGCGACAGGTCGGAGCACCCCGACCCGCGGCGAATGAGACCTCCTGAAGTTAGGACCGCGATCCGCGCAGGTCAACGCCGGTTCGTCGAGCCCGGGCGAGCCCGACCCGCGTTGCGGCGCGGCCTCGGCACCATCGGTGCGGTGGAAACGTGGTGCGGGCGTGCGCCCGGACGCTATCCGTCTTGCGATCCTTGGTCGCGCGGGCCCGCGAAAAAGTACTGGTTCTCGGCCTTCTTGACGCCTGCCGGCCGCACGCCATGCGCATGGAGGGCGTGATCACCGACCTTCAGCTCGCACAGATCCAGGTACCCCGGCACATCGACGACTCCGGTCTCGTCGACGAAGCGGCAGAAACAGCACGGCGGGCTCGCCGCTCAGGAACGGGACCACCTCCGGAGGCAGGGGATCATCCTGCTCGCGGATCTCGATCCGGTAGCTCTTGTTCTCGGGCACCTGAGCGCGCAGCACGCCGGCGTCGTCGGTCTGGTGCGGGCCACCAAACAATGCCCACAACTCACCAAGGGCACAGACTAAAAGACAAAGAACAGGCTCATTGCGATGCCGACTCTCCCGCCGATACCGCTGCATCGGCAGAGGTGTGCCCGAGCCTTGGTGTCCTGCCCCGCCGCGTCGCGGATCGGCCCCAACGCCGGCGCAATCCTCAACACCGACCGCAGTAAAGGACCGGTACGCAGGCCCGGAGTCGTCCCGATCAATGCACCAGCACGGTTCTCCGACTCCGCATCACGCCGCCCGCGGTCAGCCGCAGGTAGTAGACGCCGCTCGGTGCGTGGTGCCCGGCGTCGGTGCGAGCATCCCAGAACACGCGCCTCGAACCGGCGGGCAGCGTGCCGGCGATCAAGGTGCGCACGCGCCGGCCGCTCGGATCGAACACGCCCACGTCGACCCACGCCGGATGCGACAGGGTGATGGGCACGGTGACGCTGCCGCGCCCAGGGTTGGGCGACGGCTGTCCCAGCGCCATCTCGATCGGGGTCGAAGGATCGCGGACCGCGACCAGGCTACCGCACACCTTGTACGAACCGCCGCCGCGAGTCTCGTCGCGCGTGGTGCTCTGCTGCATGGTGCCGGTCTGCCCTCGCAACCCGACCAGCACGCTGCCCGCCTGCACCGGCGGGCCGTGGGTCACGTAGGCGTTCAGCGCGCTCAGGGGAACGCGCATCACGACCTCCTGGTTCGCGGCGTCCAGCTCGCCGGCGGCCGCGCCGCGCTCGGTGTAGGCGAGTGAACCGCTGGTGTCCCGGACCGCGGTTCCGTAGGTGAGGGTAGCCCCGGGCGAGTCCATGGCGGCGCGCAGGTAGAACTGATCTCCGCGATCCGCCACCGGCCCCGGTGCGTTCGCCGCGAAGTTGACCCGCCAGTACATCCCGGCGGGCGGTGCGGTGAGGTCGCTCACCTTCATGCGGGCCACGAGTGCCGGCTCGCCGTTCACGACCGCGCAGTCGTAATCGATCGACAGGATGTCGAACGGGCTGTCGGCGGGGATGACCTGGAGCCCGTTCTGGGTCGCGTCGTGCAGGAAGTCCGGGACCTCGGGCAACGCGGGATCCTGAGCCGGCGGCGGCGTGGGCGTGAACGGAGGCAGCACGCCGGTCCCGCCGTTCGCCGACGCGTAGAGGCTCGGTCCGCCGAGCTGCCGTGCGGTGTAGGTCTGGCCATCGAAGTCGTTGTGATCGTCGGTGAACGCGACCACGCACGCGCCCAGCGGGTCGATGGCAACCTGGAAGTAGTCGCACAGGTTCCTATTCGGTTCCTCGTCCACCACCGGGATGGTGAGCCCCGACAGGGACAGGTTGCTGGCGTGGATCACGTGGCCGCCGACCTCCGACAGGTAGAACGTGGGCGAGGCCGCGCGCGCGTCCGTGGTGACCGCTGCCCAGCAGCGCCAGTCGGTGGCATTGGTGTTCGACGCCACGTTCGAGCCGTACCACACCACCGCGACGCGTCCGGCGGATCCCGCCTCGAGCCAGGGGAAGATCGCGATCGGGCTCTCGTCCCCGCTCACCTTGACGGCGGGACTCCAGGTCGCGGCGTGGTCCGACGAATGAGCGAGGTAGACGGACTGTCCATCGCTCCAGCACACGTACACCGCGCCGTCGTCGCCGACCTTCACGGTGTCGAACAGGTTGCCGTGGGATGTGCTGTTGTCCGCGGTGTGCGAGGTCCACGTCGCGCCGCCGTCGGTCGAGCGCGACACCAGCAGCGCGACGCCGGACATGTGCGCCACGTAGACCGTCCCATCCGTGTGGTCCACGTCGATGTAGCCGGGCGTCGTGCCGGTCGGGCTCACCAGCACGGCGGTTCCGTAGTTGGCTCCGTGGTCGGTCGACTTCTGAACCAAGAGCGCATCGCCGGGGATCGGCGCCCGGTACATCAAGTAGACGTTGTTCGGGCCGTCGGCCTCGATCCACTGGCGATCGTCGGCGGGAACGTTCGCCACCGCCGGGCTCAGCGCGAAGTTGTTGCCGCGATCGGTCGATACCGCGGACGAGATGTTGGCCGCCGCCAGGCTGACGATCGTCACCACCGGCACCTGCGCCGAGGCCGGGAACGAGGTCGCGATGTCGATGTCGCCGCCGCCATCGCGTCCCCCGGTCGTGTCGTTGTCGGCGAAGGCATCGGGCTGCCCGAGATAGAAAGGATTGCGCATCTCCGGATCGAACGCCGCGCTCGCCGGGTCGAGGTCGAATCGCCACAGGTCGACCCCGCCGGGCACGCCGCGGATGCCGCCGACGTAGCAATTGCCCCGGGTGTCGACTCGGAGGCTCGGCTCGCAATCCCGCGAGCTGCCCGGGGCGCTCATCGTGGTGCTGGCGCTAAACTGGAACGCGCCGTCGTAAATGCGGGTCGCGGTGCGCTGCTGCATGGCGGGCTCGACGCGGACCGTGCCCCGGACCTGCTCGGGCGCCACGAACTCGGCGCCGACGACGTGGGCCGCATAGACACGAGGCTGGGTCAGCACCGCGTCGATCGTGATTGGCACGGCTTCGCGGTTCTGCGGCACGAAGTCGTGCGAGCTGCCCACCACCGGCCCGTCGATGTAGTCGCGAAAGACGAAGAGATCCCAGTCGTTGCTGAGGATGGTCCAGTCGATGCTCACCAGGATCCGCTTGCCCGTGTAATCGCCGGGCTGAAGCTCGATGTGCACGGTGTCGCACGATACGTCCTCGACGCACATCGAGCGGTCGAGCCCCGACCCTCCCAGCAGGATCGGCGACGTCCAGTGCTGCGCGGTGTCCGCAGCCGTTACGACAACGGTCTCCGGAGTGGCCGCGGGGGCGCGGCTCGAGGCCGCGATAAGCAGGATCGAAACGAGCGCGGCGGTGAGCGCCCCGCGAAGGCGACGGAACGGATCCATGGGCACCTCCCCAGGCCAGGGGCCCAACGCATCGGGCGGTCGGCCCCAGCGTCAGGCATGAGGAGAGAGTGGCGCCCAGGGCTTGAGCGGGGCTTGAGTCGGCGGCTCATGAGGCGGCCAAGTCCTTCGGCCCCAAGGCGGAGCCGGCGGAACCCGAGCCCAGGGCCCGGAAGGCTCCGAGGCGCGGGCGAGCCAGGTTCGAAGCGACACCGGCTCGAGTACCCGAGCGTGGGCCCAGGAACTCGCCATAGCGGCACGGTCATGGTCATGGCCCTGGTGGCGAAGGACGGTGCGGTGCAGGAGACGGCGATCGTCGAGCCCGTGTCGCTCGAGCTCGACGCCGCCGCCGTCAGGTCGGTAGAGCAATGGCGCTTTCGGCCCGCCTCCTTGCACGGCAACCCAATCGCCGTGCGGGTCACGGTTCCCGTCAAGTTCACCATCGGGCGCTAGCGAGCGGAGCGGCCGTGCTTCAGTACACGCCAGGAAGCAGGCGTCGCGTCGTCCGGGCGTATTCGCGATAGGCATCGCCCAGGGCCTCGACCAGCACCCTCTCCTCCACTTCGATCCGTCGCAGGATCGCGATCGTGTACGGGATCGTCGCGGCCGCCAAGCTGATCCAGTTCCCGAACGCCACGCCGACCCCGAACATGCACAGCATCGCCCCGAGGTACGAAGGATGTCGCACGAACCGGAACGGGCCCTCGCGCACGACCTGATGGCCGCTCTGGATCGCGACGTTCACGGTGAAGAAGCGACCGAGGGTGACGATAGCGGACCAGCGGATCGTGAGTCCCACGACCAGCAGGACGAGGGCGATCAGGACCTGCGTCGATTCGGGAATTCCGAAGCCGGCGCGCCGCAACCCGGACCCGAGGATTGCGAGCGGGATCCCGATCGCAACCGAGAGCCAGATCCCTCGCAACGACCCTGCGTCGCGCGCGGTCGCATCCCTGCCGCGACCTCTGCAAGCCATCGCGAGAGCGATCTCGGAGAGCGGCCACAAGACGGTGAGCGCGATCAGCGCGGAGCGTAGGAGCATCGGGTCTGTACCCCCTCAACGGCTGCGAACCTCACAAATGTACGATGGCGGGCCTCGGGCACTGAGTGATTTTCACGATCCCCGAGCCCGCGCGCCTCAAGGCCACAGGTGCGAGGGCCGACAACGGATTCCAGGGAGGGAAGCCCACGTGAGTACCAGGCGACTGACTGCTTCCACCTTGTGTTTCGCACTGAGCGTCTTCGCGGCCGGCGCTGCGGCCGCCGATTCCGCGGAGGGTCCGTCGTGGCGCATCTCCGTCGAGGGAGGCGTCGGCGGGTTCGGAGATGGGGTCGACCGGCAGCGGTACTTCGGACTGGGACCATGCGTCGGGCTCGGCATCGAGAAGCCCGAGGTCATGCCGAATCGGGACCTCATCTTTCAGATCGCTTTCTCGTCGGCGTTTCTCGACAAACCGCGCTTCGACGCCGACTACTTCTTCCCTGCCGTCTCGAGCACCCCGTCGAGGGTCCTAAGCGGGGGCGTCGGCGTGCGCATGCATCCGCCGGAACCAGGCGTGTGCCCTTATCTCGAGCTTGGTGTCGGGGGGGCGTATGTGATCGAGGGACGGATCACCTACGCGATCGGGCCTGGCTACGAGTATTCGATCGAGGAGAATCACGTCGGCATACCCTCCGCGTGGGTCAGCAGCGGCCTGGACGTCCCGGTGCGGGGCTCGTGGCGGGCTTACGTTCAGGGCCGCGCAGTTCTTCTTCTCGCGGTGAGGGTGGCGGATTTCCAGCTCACCTCCGGGCTGCGCATCCCATTGGGTCGTCGCCGCCCAAGGGACAGCGTGCTGGACTGGTGAGGCGTCGAGCCCGAAACTCCGGCCTCCGTGCGGCGATGGGTCTCCTGGCCCCCTGATTGGCGAGAGGCGAGTGGGAACTCCGCGCGGGGGCGCCCCGCCATGAGTCGGTGCAGCGCACGACCCACGGGTCTCTCCTGTCCGCTACCTTAGCGGCGCACGACGACCTGGCCGGCGCAGCAACTGCGGGACACATTCTCCGCCAACGAATCATCGCATCACCATCAGCTTGAGCGACTGGACCCCGGCGGCCGTCTCGAGGCGCACGAAGTAGAGCCCGGCCTTCACGCGGCGCCCCATGGCGTCGGTTCCCGTCCAGCGAGCGACGTGCGCACCGCCGGCGACGAAACCATCCACGAGAGTGGTCACGCGTCGTCCGCCGGCGTCGAACACTTCCAGCGCGGCGCGACCGCCCGCCGCCGGTGTGTCGAATCGGATCGTCGTCGAGGCCGAGAACGGATTCGGTGCGCCGGTGAGTCGCAAGGATGGCGGCCGAGCGTCGGCCACCGCCGTCGTCCCGCTCGAGATCCGCAACAAGTAGACGTCCTCCTCGCCATTGAAGGTAGCGGCCCACGCCAGATCGGCGCCGTCGACCCGCGAGATCATGTGGTAGTAGTCGCCGATCTTCTGCTGATTCGGCCAGCCGACGGTGCTGATCCACTCCGGGCTCGCCTGCTCGTTGGGCGACCAGGTCACGCCGCCATCGTTCGAGAACGAGTAGTACAGGGCACTGTGGGTGCTGTCGGCCGATCCACGGGTGTCGTTCCAGATCGCGTCCATCCGCCCGTCGGGAGACACCGACAGGGTGCCGAACCACTGAAACGCACGGTTCCCGGTCGGGTCATCGTTCACTCGCACCGGCGCGCTCCAGGTCTGGCCCCCATCGGTGCTGCGAGCGAACATCACGTCGAGCGGATCGGTCGCCGTTCGCACCGAGCCCAGGGCGTAGACCCATCCCGACCTCGGGCCGCTCGAGCGGTCGACGGCGACCCAGAGCTGGCCGAGCAGCCCACCGGGATTCGGGCCACCGGTAACGATGATCCCGCCGAGATTCACCGTCTGGGTGCTGAAGCTCGGCGTCACCAACGGGTTCATGGCGTCGGTCGAGCGGCCGACGTAGATGTTGCCGTTGGATACTTGCCCGATCACATACAGCTTGCCGTCGGGCCCGACATCGAGCGTGCCCCACATCGGCTGGTGCGGGATCGAGGTGGGCGATTGGAAGCTCGCTCCGTCGTCGATCGAGCGAGAGAAGGTGTTCCCCGGGGTCGGATTGCTCGAGCTGCTCCAGGACTCGTAGGCGTGATCGTGTCCCGTTCCTCCGGTCCGATCGACGGTCATCCACTGCTTGTCGCCGCCGTAGGCGAACGCTCCCGAGCCCCAGGTCATCCCGCCATCGGTCGAAGGGAAGACCGAGCAGGCGAAGCTGCCCCCCGGGGTGGACAGGCTGTTGTAGAGGAACTTGCCCTGGGCGTCGAAGCCGAGCACCGGATCGCTCCGGAACACTCCTGGGTCGATGGTGCCGGTCGTCCAGCTCAGCCCGCCGTCGGTCGAATATCCGTAGCCGGCCTGCCGGAAGTTGGAGGCGATGGTGTCGAACTGCCGCCAGCCGATCGCGATCCGGCTCGGGTCGTTCGGGTCCACGGCGATCGAGGGCTCGTTGGCGGCGTCGCCGACGATATTGGCTCCCGACGCATCGACATTGACCTGATGGCTGGTGAAACGCCCGAACGACACGGTCGCGGCCGGTGTCCTGGGGTTGATCGACCACGCGGCGATCCCGGGCGGGTCGTCGGGCAACTCGGGAGCGAGCGAGGTCGGAGGCTCGGGTGGTTCCTGGGCTCTGCAGGGCAGACTCCCGGTCGCCAGAGAGCTGAGAACGAGCAGCGCGGCCAGCGCCCCGCGGCCGAGCCCAAAGGGATGAAGCGCCTGGTGCCGGATCATGATGTATCCCCCGGTGGATGCCGACCGACGAGCCTCATTATAGCCAAATTGGAGCCACCCAGCGGTGTGGGGCCGTCTGGAAGGCTCGGCCCCCCGGCGCGCCGAAGGACGCCGGCGGCTCATCTTGCCAGGTGGACGTCGAACACGGCGAAGTCTCGAGCCAGCCTGGGCGGCAACTTCGCCGGTGTTAGCCACGGTGGAATCAGCCCTGCCTGGAGCTGGTCGTAGAACGTGCTTTCACCTGCCGGGGCTGGAAAGCGCAGACCCAGCCTCTGACTCTTGCACATGAGGACCACCCCCACCTCCCGGCGCTCGACAATGGGTCGCGCCAGCGTCTCGTTCCTGGCGTTCCACGTGTCGTAGAGATCGAGGATGCCCTGATAGCCGCGGTGATACGGAGCGGCGACGACGCGGTACCCGGTTCGGTAGAGCAACTCCGGGCCGCAGGTCTCGGAGGTGGCGAGGATAATGGGCGAAGAACCTGCGCTTCGTCGACTCTCGAGCCAAGCCGCGATGCCCTCGAGCCGCAGCTCCGCTCCGCCGGTCCCGGGCGATGGATCCTGGGACAGTCTCGAGGCGAGGATCAATCCGGCAGCCAGCGGACCACAGCAGACGACCGCGACCAGGGCCGCGTAGGCGATCTTTCGAATCGGTTCGAGCCCGATCCGGCGGAGGGCATGGCGACATCGAATGATCAGATCGGCCGCATACACCGGCGCGAGAATGGCCGGGAACGTGCTCAAACGCCGGTGCGCGATGGCCAAGACCAGCAACGCCACCGCGCTGATCGCCAAGGCCACGTAGAGGCCGAACGCCTTCTCTTCGCGGGCCAACCAGATCCGACCGATCATGAACGGCACCAGGAGAACGATCCCACCCACGAACTCGAGGAACGTGGCCAGCTCTGCCGGGTTGGTGGGAAGCTGCGGCTCCATCTCGGCGATGTGCGACATCCAGAGAGCCCCCGTCCGTTGCTCGACCGCGGCCATGGGTCCCTTGACGAACCCCGGCGCCAACGTGACGAGGATCGCCACGCCGGCGAGCGAAACGAGCAGCAGGGCCGCCCATCGTTTCGGCCGGGACTCCATCCCACGCCCGAGCACGAAGAGCGTGACCCAGACGGCCGTGGCCATGGCGATCGCGTAGAGATGGGCGAGCGAGACCTTGTCGTACTCGACGGTGAACAGTGCGTGGGGCGGCCGTTCGAGCAGGATGGCCACGGTGATCCCCATGGCCAGGATCGCGCTCACCCCAATGGCCTTCCTCGCCTGCTCATCGCCGCACATGATCCACTGAACCGCCAGGATCAGATAGACCACGCACACGAAGAAGATCGCCTCCGGTCCCGTCCAGATGCCAAGGGCCCCAGCCGAGCCGGCGGCGACTACCCAGGGCCAGCGGCCATCCCCGAGCGCCAGGCGAATCCCGAACCCGAGAGTGAGGACGGACAGGAAAATGATCAGGGCATGGTGATCGGCTCTTCCCGGCGCCGAGTAGGCCAGGATGGGAAGCTGGGCCGGCAACAGGAACATCAACCAGTAGCGGCGATCGTCCCGCCACAACGGTCGCGCCGCCCAGACCATCGCCAGGGCGCTTGCCATCAAGAGGATGGGCCCAATCAGCGCGCCGACCCAAAACAGCGCCTCGCGAAACCCGAGCAGCGGGGCCAGCGCCAGTGCCGGGAGGATGAGCAGAAGATCCAGCGGGTGCGTCCAATGGGAAGATTCTCCGTAGGGCGCGTTGCTTCTCGTGAATCGGTCGTCGTACCAAGCGCCGGTGTCGTGAAGCTGGGTCACGCGGACCAGCCGCATGTAGCAGTCCGGATCGGCCAGTTCGCCGCGCAGGACCGGCGTGACATCCCCGACCACGAGGGCCGTGAAGAGTGCGGCCGCGCCCAGGAGGAAGATCAGGACGGTGGCTCGGGGACTACGAAGACGACTCTCTCCTTCGTCCATCAGCATTCAGGAACCCAATCCCTAGGCGGGGCGGCCGCTTCCGGTGGGTGCTCGGCTCTCGACCCGCTTTGTCCCCCTGGTCACGCCGCCTGGCGCGGTCTCGAGACGAGCAATGCATCGAGCTGCTCCGAGTCGAGATGGACGGGTTGCGGCGGTTCGGCCGATCGCAGGTAGTGCTCGCCGGCGCGGACCGAAGGGAAGGGAGTCAGGATTCCCGATTCGCGGAAGCGCCGCCCTGCCGAAGTGCGTCTTCCGCATACCACGGCCAACTTGACCTTCTCGTTCTGCAGGGCCGGACCCAGCGCCCCAATCAGCAGCCAGAACGCCCGCTGGTTGGCGATTCGAAGCGCCGATGCCTCGACGAGGAGGCGGTCGTGGCCCACCCCCGCGAGCCGAAGACGCAGCGCTTCGCGGAGGACCCGCATGGTCACGAGCGCCAATTCGTCGCCGCCCAAGGGGCGGTCCAGTCTCAGGAACAGGTAGGTATCGCGGACCTCGAAGGCGAAGCGAGTCTTGCGGGCTTCCTTGATCCATTCGACGGCACGTACATAGGCGAGCAGCAGCGCGAAGGCGATCACGATTCCGATCACGACGCTCACGGAAGACTCCGCTCCAGCCGGCTTGGTGGGTGGCAAGACTCGATGGGTCGGCCGCCCGGTCCACCGAGCGTTGCCGGATCCTCTTTCTATCTTGACCTTATCGGCCAACCAAGGGCATGGCGCCATCCCATCCTGGGCTCCCCCCTCAGCTCCCCCTTATCCGCGGATGCCTGGGCGCCGATAACGGGCAGGATGAGTTTCCTGCCTCCGCTTCCGATCCCGGCACTCGTGGTCACCTCCCTCGCCGTGGCGGGGATCGTGCTGCCCGCCCTGGCGCTGGTGGTGGCCGCGACGCCCTACATCGTCGCGGCCGTGGTCGCCCTGTTCCGTCGCGACCCCGGGGGCCCCTTCGTCCCTCATCGGGTCGCGCTCGTGTCACGCAGCATGGCGGTGGGCTCCCTGATCGTCGGTGTCCTGGCCATGGTGGCGGTTCAGCCTCGTTACTTTCGTCCGGGTCCAGCCGCCGTACCGGCACAGGCCGAAAGTGGCGATCCCGCATTGCGCACCTCGATCGCCCTCGACCTGGGAGCACGGATCGATTCCCTGCCGTGCGCGGGTGTGGTCGTGGGGGTCGTGCAGCCCACCGGCAATCAGGTGTTCGGGTTCGGCCGCAAATCGGTCCACGGGGACGCCCCGCCCGATGGCGAGACCGTGTTCGAGATCGGCGGTATGACCCAGGTGTTCACGGCGACGCTCTTTGCCCGCATGGTGGAAAAGGGCATCGTGCGCATGGACCAGCCGATCCAAGCGCTGGTGCCCGACACGGTCAGCGTACCGACCCGCCAGGGGCACGCGATCGAGCTTTGGCACCTGGCCACCTGGAGCTCGGGATTGCCGCGGCTCGCCAAGAATCCCGCGTCTCCGATCTTCGACCTGTTCCCGCCGTACTCGCGTGTCGGCCCGCCCCGGTCCACGAGGTGGCTCTACGACCTGCTTTCCTCGCTCGAGATCGAGCACGCTCCGGGCACCCACGTGGACGATTCCGACCTGGGCATGGGCCTGCTGGGGCACGTCCTCGGGCGTGTATCGAAGACCGATTACGAAACGCTGCTGCAACGCGAGCTTTGCGGACCCTTGGGACTGAGGGACACCCGAGTCCGGTTGACCCCACCCATGCAGGGGCGTCTGGCCGAGGGGATGAGGATGGGATATGGATCGTACCGCGGCTGGTACGTCGCATCGCCGGCATATCGTTGGCCGCGCGGAGCGATCCCTGGCGCCGGGGACTTGTGCTCGACAGCGAACGACCTGCTCACGCTACTGAGGGCACACCTGGCGGGCTTTCCGCTCGCCAGCGCGCTGGCGGAGACTCGTCGCCCGCACCTTAGGGTCGAAGGCCGGCCGGAGATCGGGCTCGGCTGGTTCATCGAAGGGGTGCCGGAAGGGGCCCCGATCGTCTGGCAACATGGGACCTCGGGCGCTTGCCGCAGCTACATGGCGTTCGCCGAGGGCCGCGGGGCGGGGGTCGTGGTGCTGGCCAACGTGCCGATCGATGTGGACCTGCTGGGCAAGAGAATTCTCCATCGGTTGATCTCCCCGAGTGCGCTTCAAGGCGACTCGACCCATGTCGCCCAGGTCCCGGGGGACAGCTCCTGATCCGTGGGTTCCGGGGTCGATTCTTGGTCGGCG
This sequence comes from Candidatus Eiseniibacteriota bacterium, assembly GCA_036505355.1. Classification (GTDB taxonomy): domain Bacteria; phylum Eisenbacteria; class RBG-16-71-46; order RBG-16-71-46; family RBG-16-71-46; genus WS-8. Next base: position 20,108 of record DASXTP010000103.1, read on the forward strand.
TACGGACCTTGGCAGGGCGAACCGGTCTCCGTCTCGACAGTCCCCCGTCGCTGTGTGCCAGCTCAAGCCGCACGGTTTCTGGGCTCGGCCACGGAAAAGCCCGATGGGGCGCGACGGGCCGAGCGAACGCCGACACTTCTTCTGTGACCGAACTGGCCCGACCGGCGTTCTAGCTTGCACCTGCTGACATCCCGGCGGATGCTTGTCTCCACGAACTTGCGACCCGAGGGGTCCTCGATGCGTTCCTTCATGCGGCTCCCGACGCCAGCGCTGATCGCCGCCCTGACGCTTGTCCCGGGCGTCGCCGCGGCCGATCCCGATCCATCCCAATACTGGCTGGTGCCCTACGTTCAAAATGGCTGGCTGACGCCCAGCTCGCCGGCCCCAGGCGAGCCGGTGACGCTGACCCTGGTCGGCTATTTCCCCTACTTCTGCGGCGCGATCGCCGACACCACGGTGCAGGCCACGCGGGTGTCCTTCACCATGAGGCCCCAAGTCCCCTCGTGCGGCGACACCGCTCGATCGTGGCGGCAGGAGTTCGCGCTCGGCGCCTTGTCTTCGGGGCGTCACACCATCACCGTCGAGCGCACCTTGGTGCGCGAGGACGGCTCCATCGAGGTCCGGGAAGGGTCGTTCGACATCGAGGTCGGCTCGAGCGAGCCGCCGCCACCGAGCTGCCCGCTTTTTTCGTATTTCACGACCAGCCCCAGCCCCCCGAACGCCGAGCAGGCCACGCAGGTGACGCTATACGGCTGCTTCCCTTATCCCTGCGGCGAGGTGGTGGACGCCCATTTGGTCGGCACGACTCACGTCGACATCACGCTGCGACAGGTGACGGTGTGCCCCGATACGCTGAATGCCTGGTCACGCACCGTCGATTTTGGGGTGCTGGCAGCAGGCACCTACAACCTGCGCGTCACGGTGCGGGACGAGGCGACGCCGCAGGGAGCCCAGGAATTCGGCACCTGGCTCACGGTCGAGGGCGAACCACCTCCCCCACCGCCGCCGCCGCCGCCACCGCCCACCGGCCCGCTCTTTACGTACGCCACCACGGTTCCGACGCTGCCGACCACGGCGGAGCCGACCTGGCTCGTGGCACATGGGATCCTGCCCTACGAGTGCGGCTTCGTGAGCAACGCCGAGGTGCTGTCGCCGTCGCACGTGGCACTGGTGATCCGGCGTGCGGCTGGGTGCGCGCCCGATACCGTAGGGCTTTGGTCGCAGGGGTTCCTGCTCGGGATCCTGCCGGCGGGACACCATGAGGTGCAGATCTCGATCCGGGACGCGGGCGGCGAGGATAGCCTGGCGGTTCAGGAGTTCGCCGCATCGTTCGACGTGGCCGAGGCGGGGCCTCCGCCTCCGCCCCTGCCGCCGCCTTCGCCCGAAGACTCGCTCACCGCGGCCCGGCCGAACCCGTTCGACGAACACACCCGCTTCGGGGTGGTGCTCCACGAGCGGGCCGTGGTCGAGATCGGCATCTTCGATCTTCAGGGACGAGTCGTGAGATCGATCTTCCGCGGCGCACTGCCGGTGGGCTCGTGGGAGTTCGACTGGGACGGCCGCCGGGACGATGGCCTACGGGCCATGCCGGGGATCTACTACTATCGCATGGTGCGGCCGGGAAGCGCCGCCGCGAAGCCCGTCGTGCTGCTGCCCGGCCGGTGACGAGACCGCGACCGGGGCGGAACGGCCACACGCACCCGCCTCGGCCCGGTGTGCTGCCGAGAGGGCGGGCCCAGCGTCGCGCGGTGCGGACGTGAACGAGGCCGAGCCCAGCGATGCGGCGCTCGTCGGGCACGTTCTCGGGGGCGACCCGGACGCGTTCCGCGCCCTGGTGGAACGCTACTACGCGGCGTGCGGACGCTACGCGTACCGCATGCTCGGGCATTGGCAGGACGCCGAGGACGCTTTGCAGGAGACGTTCGTGCGTGTCTATCGGGGGCTTGGCGGCTACGACGAGCGCAACACGTTTCGTGCCTGGCTCTACCGCATCCTGGTCAACGAGTGCGGCACCCTGGCGCGCCGGCGCGTGCGGCGGGCGCGCCGTATCTTCGAGGACCGAGGCGCGATCGAGCGCCGCGCCGTTCCGTCGCCCGAGCACGACGCCGACATTCGCGATGCCCTGCAGCACGCGCTCTCGAGCGTCGAGCCTCCACTGCGCGAAGCGTTCCTGCTCCACTACGCGGAAGGCTTCGGCTATGACGACATGGCGACGCTCACGGGGGCGAGCGTGTCGGCGCTGAAGATGCGGGTGAAGCGGGCACGGGATGCCCTGCGGCCCACATTGGAGGGAGATTTCCATGGGTGACCGGACCGATTGGGACGACGAGCAACTGGCAGAGCGGGTGAGGGGCTACTACCAGCATCCAGCCCCCTCCGAACCGGGGGCCCGCGAGCGACTCGCTCGCACGCTGGCGGAGCTGCCCGCGCCGCGACGCCGCGCCCCGCTCGTCACCTGGCTCCTCGGCGACCGGATGGTGCACCTGCACGCCGCGGTAGTCCTGGTCGTCGCGGCCGTGATGCTGGTCGCCGGATTTTCGATTGGACGCCTCACCGCGCCACGCTGGCCGGCGGCCTCGGCTTCCAATGGGCTCGGGGCATCGCCGAAGGCGCAGGACCCAAACCGGCTGGTGGAGTTCGTGCTGGTGGCACCGGGTGCTTCGTGCGTTTCGGTGGTCGGCGATTTCAACGCCTGGGACGCCGCAGCCACGCCGATGGCGCGACAGGGGGCCGAGACCTGGGTGGTACGGGTGCGGCTGAGCCCCGGCCGCCACGTGTACGCCTTCGTTCGGGACGGCGAACGTTGGATCAGCGACCCATGGGCGCCGTTAGCACCCGCGAACGAGTTCGGGTTCCGCAACTCGGTGGTGATCGTCGGGGAGTCGGCGGAGTCATGAAACCGAGGACCTCTTGGGCTCGGCTGACGGGCCCGACGGCATTGCTGGTCGGGCTCCTGCCGGCGGCGGTCGTGACCAAGCCGAGCTCGAACGGTGCGACCGAGCTTGCGACGCGCCTCGGCCCGGCGACCGCGGCCGCCGTTCAGAGCATCGTCGATGATGCCGGGAGAAAGGGATTGCCGATCGGCTCGCTGGTCTCGACGGCGCTCGAGGGTGCGGCACGCCGATCGGCCGCAGATCGCATCATCGCAGCGGTACGGTCCCAGGCGGCCGCCCTGGGCCAAGCCCGCGAGGCGTTCCTCGGCGGCGCCAGCGAGGCCGAACTGGTCGCCGGTGCGTCGGCGCTCCGTGCCGGCGTGCCCCCCGACTCGCTGGCACGACTGCGGACGGTCCGCCCGGGCCCGGTGGTGGTGCCGCTCGTCGTCCTCTCCGACATGGTAGCGCGGGGCGTGCCGCCGGCGCCGGCAGCCAGCGCCGTGATCGCCGCGCGCCGGGCCGGTCTGCGCGATTCGGATCTGTTGCGGCTGCGCGAGCACGTCGCCCAGGACATCCGCTCGGGCACTCGTCCAGTGGAGGCGGCGACGGTGCGCACACAGGCATTCGTGAGGGCGGTGGGAAGCGAAACGCCGAGGTCTCGACCGGAGCGCCGGCCTTACCTTCCGGGCGAGAACTCCCCATGAGCCTTTCGATCGCGCACCGGGTTCGCTGGTGTGCGTGCGTGGCGAGCGCTTGCCTGGTCTGGAACGGAGCGGCCGTGGCACGCACGGACGGCCCGACCGCTCGGCCGTCGCTCGCGATCGCGGTGGGGTCACCGGACGGCACCGTCTCCGCCCACGTGGAGGCGCCGCAGCGGGCGCTCTCGGCCGGGCCCTTCGACCTCGGCTGGATGTCCGAGGCCACGGCGCTCGGACCGCCGGGCGGCCGCTCGCGGGGCCTACGGCTCTCCGGCGGCCCGCGCGTCGCGTTTGCGTGGCCCGGCGGTGGCGCGTGGCTCGGCGCCGGTCTCGAGCGACGGCTTCACGCCGAGGGCCGGCCGACCGCTTCGGTTCTGGAGCTGGGGGCACGATGCCGGATGGGCGGCCTCGCCGTAAGCGGGCGCGCCCGCCACACGACTTTCGCGGTGCCCCAATCGCCGATAGCGATCTGGTCCTGGACGGCTCCTCCGGAATTCCATTCGCCGCCGGAAGTCATCCCCACGCTCCCGATCTGGGAGGCGCGCCCGCCTCGGCTCTCGGGCGTGACCAGCCTCGAAGCCGGCGCCTCGTTGCGCATCCGGTGCTGGCAGTTCGAGGCCGGGTCCGGGATCGCCGTCGGCGACGGCATCGCGCCCATCCGTCTCGCGCGGCTCGAAGCGATGCGCTGGCTCGATTCACGGTGGGGTTTCGGGCTCGAGGTCCGGAGTGGCGCGCCCAAGTGGCTGAGCGACGATTTCGTCGAGGCTCCCAGGGCCGAGCTGTCCCTGCGCCTCGAGCCCGGGCGCGCCACGAGTGGCCCGGCGCCGAGCGACCACCGGGTCCCCGGCGCCGTGCGCTGGAGCGTGCTCAGGCTGGGGGGTGGCGTGTATTCGCTCGGCCTGCACGCCAGCGGTGTGCGGCGTGTAGCGTTGCGCGGCGACTTCAGCGACTGGCAGCCGGTGCTGCTCCGCCGGGCCGGCATCGGCTGGTGGGAAACCACCCAACCCATGACGCCGGGGCTACACCAAGTCGAGGTGTCTCTCGACGACGGCCCGTGGCAGCCCCCACCCGGATTGCCGACCTCGGCGGGACTCTACGGCGAGGTGGTAGGTAGTTTCATCGCCAACTGATCGGCACCCGCGGCGCGGGCTCACCTGACGCGGCCCTCGATGTCGCACGCGTCATCGGAACGCGCGCAGGCGCACAAGCTATCGAGTGGTAGTGCCCCGATCGAACGCCAGCCGCACCCAATAGACGCCGTCCGGCACCGGGCGTCCCTGCTCGTCCCGCTCGTCCCGCCCGTCCCAGCGGGCCTCCCCACGTCCCACGATCCGCATCGCCTCCGAACGCGCCGGTCGCCGAGGGTCGAGCCCGTCCTCCACGCGGCACAGCACGGGGATCCCGTCCGGGTCCACTCGCACCGTGTCCGGCCGCCGTCCACGCGGCGACGCCGAGGCCGGCGAGGGTCGCGGACGTCACGATGGCACAGAGCCGCATCGATGGGAGCATTTGAGGTCACATTGCAAGTTCCACCGCTCCGGCAACGAACGAGGGCGGTGGGTGGGCAGGTGCCGAATCTCGGGCCGCGAGCTTCCATCCACCTGCAACCGCCTGCAAGTCGATTCTACGGCTCAGGCCAACCGGCCCGGCAACGGAGTCGCGGCAGCCCATCAGCGGGTCTGCCCAATGCCGTCTCGCTCGACGATGGGCGGGAAGCTATGGTCCGCGAAGTCCAAACTCCGGAGTGATCGTGCTCGATCTCATCCGGCGCCCCATCGCTGCCCTCCTCGCTCACCGATGGGCGATCCGGAGCGCGACCAACGCGACGAGCCCGACGCCGGAGATCGCGAGCGCCACCCGCGCCTGGACCGGCACCGGCCGCACCTCGGTCGCAGAGGGCGGCGGCACTCCCGTCAACTCGCGCACTTGACGAAGCGTCACGATGAGGGCGGCAAGCCAGGTGGCGCCCAACGCCAGGAGCAGCGGCGTGGCCGCAGCGTGTGCCAGCGAGCGGCCGACCCTGAGCCACAGCGCGCCTCCCGGGGTCCCCGGGAACCCTGCCAGAGACGCGAGGCACAACAGCCCGGCCGCGGTGGCGAGCGGGTGCCGCCGCGCGAGCGGAGCCCCACATCCCGCCTCGTGAGCCGAGACCGGCAGGAAGCGGGTCACGGTGCTCGCCCCGGTCAAGGCCAGCGCCAGATGGGCCGCCCAGGTGGCGAGCCAACCGGGTTCGAGTGGTTGGCCCGAGGCCAGCAGCACCAGGACCAGCGCTCCGTTGAGGCTCGCCAGCGTGCCCACGCGCCGCTCCGGGCGGCGCTGGACCAAGAGCGTCGCGGCCCCGGCGATCAACGCGATCAGCGCGGCGATGTGCATCAGCCCCCAGGCGAGCTGGGCACCGGCGGGGAATCGTTCCACATAGGCCAGCCGGAACGAGAGCCATCCCGCCCCGGTCACCTGGAGCAACGTCACCGCCAGCGGTGCGAGCCACGGGCGCGCGCCCTGGAAGACGTCCGCCACCCAGAAGTGGAACGGAGCGCCACCCAGCATCACCACCCCCACCAGCAGCGACAAGGGCAGTGCGGTGCTCCACAGGAAGACCGGCTCGAGGCCCAGCTCGAGCACCGCCCACTGCTCGAGCACGACGTCGGTCCCGGTCGCCAGGGTCAGCAGCTCGATCCCGGCCCACGACAAAGCGAGCGCGGTCCCCATCACCCACAGCAACTTGAGCGCGCACTCGCCGTGCAGCAGGTCGTCCTGATCGCGGGCCAAAGCCGCCACCACCAACCCGACCACCAGCGGCACCCAGAACGGCCGCTCGACTTGCGTCTGCCCGAGCCCCCAGCCGAGCGCGACCAGGATGGCGATCGGCGCCACGCCCGAGCGCCGGTGACGCTCCAGCCCGAGCAGCGATCCCGCGGCGACCAGCGCCGTCGCCACCGGCCACACGGCGAGCCACCGCTCGATCCCGGGAATCGTGTTCATCGCAACAGGGGGAGCACCAGGGCGAGCACGCTCAGACCCACCAGGAACAACAGATACTCCTGGGCGTCGCCGGTATGGAGGTCGCGGCTCGGGGCGATCAGGGCTCGTCCCAGCCCGATCAGGAGCGCCACCGCGCGACGCTCGACCCCGACGACGCTGCGAAAGGCTGCCGCCGCCACGCCGCGGGCGGCGCCCGAGGTCGACTCGAGTGGGACGACGCGGAAGGTTTCCGGGTGTCGCTGCAGCCACCAGGCGACAGCCCCGGTGACGAGCGCCGGGGCGAGTCCCAGCGCCCAGGCAGGCCACTCCAGCCGGAAGCCGGACCACCAGACCAGGACCAGCCCGGCCGGGCCGACGAGGATCGTGAGCAGGGCGGCGAGCTGATGGAACGGCACGGCCGACTCCCGGCGCACCATGGTGCGTCGCTCGGGCGCTTCCACCAGCCGGCGTACCGTGACCCAGCAGGAGAGCGCCACCACGAACGCTGCGACCACGGCATAGCCGAGGTGCGCCACGCCGGGCCGTCCGAACCCCAGCGAGATCAGCAGCGGCCACGACAGCGAAGCGGTCGTCAACCAGGAAGACAGGCTCCAGAGCCGGTGCGAGAGGTAGGTGCGGCGCGGCGCCGAGCCGCGAAGCTCGCCGGCGAGCAACATCGCCCGCCCGCCGCAGGCGCCAACCCAGAGCAGCAGGCTGGCGTCGCGCGGTACGACGTTCAGGGCCACGAGGCACGCGGCCAGCGAGCTGTCCACCACCACCAGCCAGCGCAGGCTCGCCACCAGCCGCTTGCGGCTGAAGGCTCGCAGCGCCCCCAGGACGGCGGTGAGGAACAGCAGGAACAAGGCGACCTGCCGCATCTCCGGCACACCGGCCCAACGAGCCGCGTGCCGCCACAGCAGCGCGAACCCGGCCGACGGCAGCAGCACGGGCAGCCAGGGACCCAGGTCGTGGAGCGGGCCCGGGCGGTCCGAGAAAGGACGCGCAAACGGCGAAGCGGCCAGCAGCTCGAGGCCGGCCCACACCAGCGCGGCGGCCTGGATCCAGCGCAGCGGCCCCAGCGCCGCGAGCGGCGGGAGACCGGGCGGTGTGCCGGTTCGCGAGACCACGGCCTCGATACCCGCGGCGAGCCACATCGCGGCGGCGGGCCGGCGCAGCCATCCCCAGCGCTTCAGCTGCTCGGTGCGGTCCTCGGCCGCCCGAGCCCACACCCAGAACGCGGCCGCCAGCAGCTCGAGGCCGACCGCTCCAGCCAGCAGCCAAGGGAACGAGGACAGCAGCAGCCCGGCCGCGCACAACACCGAGCCGGTCACGCGTGCATCGAGGCGGAACGGCCTCCGAGGAGCGGCGGGATCGGTCATGGGGCGGAATCGTCAGTCATGGAGATCGTGGGCGTCGCCGACCCATGCCGTGCCGGCGTGTCGCTCCCGGCCGCCGGCGATGCGGGTCGCCAGCGCGATCGAAAACACGGTTGCGAGCAGCACCCCACCTCCGCCCGAAGTCATGCCCTGTACCTCGGCGCCGCGTGCCGCGCCGTTCAGCACCTGGAGCCCGAGCCCCAGGCCTGCGAAGCCCAGGGCCGAACGCCGGAGATGTCGCCGCAGCATCAGGTGGAGGAGCCCGAGTCCCAGCAGGGCGGCGCCATACGAAGCCCGGCGGCCGTCCTCGGGGGACATGTCCTGGCGCGCGACCGCGGCCAGCAGCAGCGCCACCAGCAGCAGCCCCAGCAGCAGGCCCACCGTGCCCGATTCGAGCACGCTGCGCGTGGCGGACAGCGGGCGTGGCGCCGATTCCCGATCGCTGCCCGAACGCCAGCCCACAAATACCCACAGCACGGTCCAACCGGCGACCACCCAATACGGAGCCGCCAGCTCCCGCAGGAACGGGACTCCGGCCGCGACTCCCAGGGCGGCTACGCGGGCGACCCGCCCGCCGGGCAGCAGGGTGCCGAGGGCCAAGAAGCCGAGCGGCGCGAGCAGGCGAACCAGGTCGAATGGCGGCAACTCGCTCCAGGCGTCGAAAAAATGCACGACTTTTCGCCCGGTGGAAGGCTACGAGAGGTACTGGGCTTCGGCCGATTTCAGCGCAGCGAGGAACTGCGCCGCACTGTCGACCTCGCGAAGGGTCTTGCGCACCGACTCCTCCTTGAGCAGCCGCGAGATGTTGGCCAGCACCTTGACATGCGGGGTGCCGACGTTTTCGGGCGAGACGAGCAGGATGAGGATATACGCCGGCTCCCCGTCGACCGAGTCGAACTCCACGCCCTGGCGCGACACCGCGCAGGCCGCGAGCATGCGATCCAGGGCACGGGCCTTGCCGTGGGGGATCGCGACGCCGTTGCCGATCCCCGTCGACATCATGGCCTCGCGGCGCATCACCCGGTCCAGGATCTCCCCCTGGCTCTTCAGGCCATGGGCTGCTTCCAGCAGATCCACCAGCTCGGCCACGGCGTCGCGCTTGCTGGAGGCCCCGAGCCGGGGCTGCACGGCTTGCGTGTTGAGCAGATCGGAAAGCATCATGGAGCTCGGTCTCTGAGCCAGCAATGCGAGCAAGGACAACCACTTGTACCCTATGGACCGGGGCTCCGCAGTGTCAAGGTATTTCCCCCCGCTCAAGCCGGATCATGGCCGGCCCGATGATCGGATAGGCATGCTCGGGGGCCGCTGTTCTCGCGTGGCGCCTCCCACCGCGGGTACGATTCCGGAAGGTCGGTCACAAACGGCTCCCTGCGGAGTAGAATCAGGTCGTGCACCGCATCCACTCTCGGACCTGAGGGAACCCGTGAAGCGTACGCTGTTGGCACTCGTCGTGGCCGGCGTGATGGTATGGGGCCGCCCATCGTTCGGCGACCCCGAGTTCCGGATGAGCTACCCAGGCGGCGTGCCACACGCCGAGATCATGGGCAGCTATCCGCAGAGCCACTACACGGTTTTTCGGGCCGTGGATGCCGGGAGCGCGTTCGTGCCGATCACCGTTTCCGAGGTGCTCTGCACCGGGGAATGCTTCGCCGATGACTACGGCGCGCGGCCGGGAGCGATGCATTGGTATCGCTTCGACCTCCGCACGCCCGACGGGCAGTTCCTGAGCTTCGGACCCTATGCGGTGGTGATCTCGACCGAGCTGGCGCGACGGATCGCCGCCATCGCGATGCCGAACCCGGGTCGCGGCGTGACCCAGATCGAGCTCTTCCTGGCCGGCCCGCCCGGAAGTACGACGCAGCACGCCGAGGCTCTGCTCTACGATCTGCAGGGCCGGCGCGTGAGCACGATCTACCGTGGTCCGATGTCGAACGGACGGAAGAGCGTCTCGTGGAGCGGCCGGGCGGACGACGGACGCGAGCTATCCTCCGGCACCTACTTCCTCCACTTCACCGCGGCCGACGGGCGGCGCTTGGTGACCCGGCTGTTGCGAATTCGGTAGCTCGCCGGCTCCTTCCGATGGTCGGTTCGCCGTTGCGTGTGCTAACGTTGTAGACGTCCGACCGCAGGAGTTGCCCCTCCGGTAAGCCGTTGCCGCGCCCCACCGTCCGGTGGTCCGGGTCGGCCATCAGAGCCCTCCCGATCGGGTGGGGTGCGCCGATGAGTCAGCCTCCCATCTCCCTCCGCGATCTGCTCGGCAGGGTCTTGCCGCTCGAGGACTTGCCGCTGGCGCATCGATCCTGGGTCGAGCGCGACCTTCGCGGCGGCCTGGCGAATCGGCTCCAGTCCGCCGGCCGGCTGCTCCTCGAGCGGCTCGAAGGTCGCCCAGCATCCGTTCCGCGCCCGCAGGGCCCCGGCGAGCCCATGCCCGCCCAGCTCGAGGTCCTCGAGCCACCGGGCACCGAGTCCGACGAGGTCCTGGTCTTTGCGCGGGCCAGCTTGCCGTCGCGCGCTCCCGCCGCGCTCGATCAGGTGCGGCGACTGTTGCGGCTCGAGGACGCCGCCCTGTCTTCCGATCCCCGCAGTGCGGTCGCGTACTCGGCTCTCCGGGACCCGCTCGATCTCGCGGGCCGCGAGTGGCTCGGGGCGACGATCACGCGTCTCTTCCCGATCGGATCGGCCGATGAGCCCATGGAGCGGCCGCCGATCGACTCGGCGCTGGCCGCCGAGGCGATGTCTCGGCCCCGCTCGATCTACTACTGCCCGGACCTCACGAAGAGCCCCCGCCTGGCGGCGGCCGCATCGCGGTGGGGCGTGCGTTCCTTGGTGGCCGCGGCGGTGGCCGCAACCGACGGACGGCTGCTCGGCCATCTCGAGGTCGCCAGCGACCGAGTCGCCCCGTTCGATGCCGAGGATTTGGCGCGCATCGCCCTGCTGGCCGAGTGGTGCGGGGCGGCCCTCGAGCGCGCAGCGCGGCTCGAGAACCTGATGTTCGTCGACGAGCTCACCGGCATCTACACGCGGCGCTACTACGAACTCCAGATCCGAAACGAGATCGCGCGCGCCCAGCGCGATCGCGCCTCGATGGCCTTGTGCATCGCCGACATCGACGACTTCAAGTCCTTCAACACCGCGTTCGGCTATCAGGGCGGCAACCAGGTGCTGGTCCAGGTGGCGCAGGTGCTGAAGGGCGGGGTGCGCCCGTTCGACGCGGTGGCCCGCTGGGGGGGCGAAGAGTTCACGGTGCTGTTGACCTCGCCAGTGGAGGCCGAGGACGTGGCCGCCATTTCCGAGCGGCTGCGCGTCGCGGTCGAGCGCATGAACCTCCGCATCGAGGGTCTCGACCGGCGCACCCACCAGCCGGCGGTCACGGTCAGCATTGGCGTGGCGATGTTCCCGCAGCACGCCGGCAATCCGGAGAGCCTTTGGGCCGCCGCCAACCAGGCTCTGCTGGCCGCAAAGCGGCCGCCCAAGAACCGGGTGATGTTCTATCGGGAGTAGCGAGGCCGAGGCCGCCAGGCCTTGCGAACGCGACCCTCCGGGCGCTGATCTGCCGGGACGGAGCGACCGGACGCGCCCCAAGGTGCTATGGCGGCGGCGCAACCCGAGACGGTGGCCTCGTGAACTTGGCGCGGTCGATCGGGACGTTCTCTTCGACCTTATGTACTCGTAAGGTCGCGGTGGTCTGGATGGCCGGCTCCCCTCCCAGCGCATCGACGTATCGGGTCAGGACCCGATCCACTGTCGGCACCGGCGCCGGAGATCAGGTGAATGGAAGGGACCAGTTGATTGGCGGGAATTCCGCCGAGCACCTGGAGGTTCTTGAACGTTGATCGGCTTTCGTGCCGGACGCGCGGGCGTCTGGGCGAGAACTAGCCTTGAATGAGCAGAAAGTCAGGCGGCACGGACGTCTCCCAGGTGGTCGGCGATTCGGAGGAACAGGCGCCGGGTCGATTCGTTGCGGGCCAGGCGAAGGGTCGCGATCCCGTCGGGGTGCACCAGGCGTCCCGCACGATG
>DASXTP010000104.1:0-17374 GCA_036505355.1 Candidatus Eiseniibacteriota bacterium
TGTCGAGGCGCATCCTGGTCCACCGCCAGGGAACCACCTACTACACACCGATCGATCGAGGGCAGGGGGCATGACCGGGGAGCGCGGGTCGACGGGAGACGTGGGATCGGGCGCCGGTGCGGAGCGGCGCGCCAAGCTCACGGCGCCCGCGATCGTCGAGATGAAGCGGCGAGGCGAGCCGATCGTGGTGGTCACGGCCTACGACACCCCCACGGCGCGGCTCGCCGACGAATCGGGGGTGGAGATCCTGCTGGTCGGAGACAGCGTCGGCCCGGTCGTGCTGGGCTACGAAAACACGCTGCCGGTCACGGTCGAGGACATCCTGCATCACACTCGAGCGGTGAGTCGGGCCAAGCCGGGCGCGCTGCTGGTGGCGGACATGCCGTTCATGTCCTACCAGGTGAGCGTCGAGCAGGCGGTGCTGAATGCCGGCCGCCTGATCAAGGAGGGGGGTGCGGACGCGGTCAAGCTCGAGGGCGGTGAGCGGGTCGTCCCGGCGGTGGCGCGTATGATCGAGATCGGCATTCCGGTCATGGGGCACCTCGGCCTGACGCCGCAATCGGTCCTGGCTTTTGGCGGTTACAAGGTCCAGGCGCGCGGCGAGGGCGACCAGGAGCGCCTGATGCGCGAGGCGCGCATGCTCGAACAGGCCGGCTGCTTCTCGCTGGTCCTGGAGGGGATCCCGGCGCGGCTCGGCGCGGCCGTGACTCGTTCCCTCGCCATCCCGACGATCGGGATCGGGGCCGGCCCCGACTGCGACGGTCAGGTGCTGGTGAGCCATGATCTGCTGGGGCTGTTCCTGGGTCGCGTCCCCAAGTTCGTGAGGAAGTACGCCGCGCTGGCCGACACCATCCGAGGCGCGTTCGCGCACTTCGTCTCCGACGTCAAAGCGCGGCGGTTCCCGAGCGGCGAGGAATCCTATTGATGTCGGGCCATCGGGCCTTGCGCCGCGCCACCGTCCATGCTTCGAGTGCGTGAGATCGCGGCCGTCCGCCACCCGGTCGAACGCTGGAAGCGACGCGGGGAACGGGTGGCCTTCGTTCCCACCATGGGCGCGATCCACGCCGGGCACCTGAGCCTGGTGCGCCGCGCGCGCGCCGGCGGCCAGCGGGTGGTGGCGAGCGTGTTCGTGAATCCGCTCCAGTTCGGCCCAAACGAAGACTACCGGCGCTACCCGCGGCCGCGTCGTCGCGACCGGATGCGGCTCGAGGAGGCGGGCGTGGACCTGCTGTGGGAGCCGGAGATGGCCGATCTCTATCCGGCGGGTCACCGCACACGAGTGCGGGTGCTGGGCCTGAGCGACGTGCTCGAGGGAGCCTCGCGGCCGGGACACTTCGAGGGCGTAGCGACCGTGGTGGCGAAGCTGCTTGGCGTGGTGGCGCCCCACGTGCTGTGGCTGGGACAAAAGGACGCCCAACAGGCCCGCGTGGTCGAGCAGATGGTGGCCGATCTCCATTTGCCGGTCCGCGTGCGCCGCGGGCCGACGGAGCGCGAGGCCGATGGCCTCGCGCTCTCCTCGCGCAACGCCTACCTGGGCCGTGAGGATCGCCGACAAGCGGTGGCGCTGGCCCAGGGGCTCGGAGCGGCGTCGCGGATGCTGCGCGGCGGCGAGCGATCGGTGGCTCGACTCGAGGCCGCGATTCGCCGCGTGTGGCGCCGGTTCCCGCGGGTACGCGAGGACTACGTGGCGGTGGTGGACGCCAACACCCTGGAGCCGCTGGGTCGCGTCCGCCATCGGGTGCTGGTGGCTGTGGCGGCCTGGGTCGGGAGGACGCGCCTGATCGACAATTTCGAGTGGGAGCCGCGATGATCGAACTCCGGCACCCGGAGGTCGCCGCCCTGGTCCTCGCCGCCGGCCAGGGGAAGCGCATGAGGAGCGACCTCGCCAAAGTGCTGCATCCGATGGCCGGCCGGCCGTTGCTCGCCTTGGTGCTCGAGGTGCTGGACGAGCTCGGCGTCGGGCGCACGCTGGTCGTGGTCGGCCATCAGGCCGACCAGGTGCGAGCCGCGTTGGCCGAGGCGCCGGTCGAATGGGTCCTGCAGGCCGAGCAGCGGGGCACCGGTCACGCCGTGCAGGTCGCCGGCCCGGCGCTCGCCGGCTTCGCCGGCACGCTGCTGGTGGTGTTCGGAGACGTTCCGCTGCTGCGCGCGAGCACCCTGCACGACCTCCTGGAGGAGCATCGTGCGAGCGGAGCGGCGGTCACCGTGCTCTCGACGCGAGTCCCGGACCCCACCGGCTATGGCCGGATTCTGCGGGCCGGAGGTTCTCGGGGGCAGATCACGGCCATCGTCGAGGATCGTGACGCGACCCCCGAGCAGCGACGGATCGACGAGATCAACTCCGGCATCATGGCATTCCGGTACCCGGCGCTGGTCGAGGCGCTGAGCGGGCTTTCGGCTCACAACGCGCAAGCGGAATACTACCTGACCGACACTATCGGGCTGCTGCTACAGGCCGGGCAGGGGGTGGGGGCGGTGTGCGCCCCGGACCATCGCGAGCTGCTCGGGATCAATACGGTGGAGCAGTTGGCCGAGGCGGAGCTGATGTACCGGGAGATGAAGAGGCCGGTGGGGCGGATCGGAGGGACGGAGTAGCATGGCCCGTCGTGAGGCGCTCGGGCGCCTGTGGGCTCCGTGGCGCATGCGCTACATCCGACGGGCTGCTACGCCTTCCGGATGTCTGTTCTGCCGGGTGTGGCGCGACCGGGACGATCGGGCGGACTTGGTGCTGGTGCGGCGCCCGCACGCGATGCTGATGCTGAATCGGTTTCCGTACAATCCGGCGCACCTGATGGTCGCGATCGGCCGCCACACCGGTCGATTCGCTGCCCTGACCGGCCCCGAGCGGGCCGAGCTGCTGGACCTGACGGCGGCGGCGGAGGAGGCACTCGCTGCGGCCTACCGCCCCGACGGCGTGAACTACGGCGCCAACACCGGCCGGGTGGCGGGGGCGGGATTCCCCGGCCACCTGCACTTGCATCTGGTCCCGCGCTGGAACGGAGACACCAACTTCATGCCGGTGATCGGTGGAACCAAGGTGCTGCCGGAGTCGCTGAGTGAGACCTGGCGGCGGCTCAGGCGCGCGCTCCGGGCCCCGGGGGGACCGTCCAAAGGCCATGGCCGGCCGCGATAACCCCCTCGCTCGGCTGGCGCTGGCGGCGCTGGCGCTGCTGGTCGTGGCGTTGGTGCTATCGTGGAGCTATGTATCGTTCTTTCCACGGTCGCCGGCCCCGGTCTCGGGGACGGCCCGACGTGTGATCCGGGTCCAAGTCTTGAACGGGACGCCGGAAGGCGGCATCGCCGCACGCACGGCGTCGTACCTGCGGTCCGGAGGATTTCACGTGGTCGAGGTCAAGAATGCGGAACGTTCGGACTACTTCGCGACCATGGTCGTCGCGCGGCGGGCCGATCCGTCGGCCGCCCGCATCGTGGCCCGCTACCTCGGCGGGCCACCGGTGATCCAGCAGGCGTGGAGCTCGGACTTGGCCGAGGTCACCGTGGTGCTGGGCAGTGATCGCAGCCAGCTTCACCTCGAGGACTGAAACGGAGGCACGGTGTTCGGATTCGGAGGTCAAGAACTGGGCCTGGTGTTCCTCATCATCCTGCTGATCTTCGGCCCGAGCCAGATCCCCAAGATGGCGCGTGGCCTGGGCCAAGCGCTGCGCGAGTTTCGCAAGGCGCAGCGCGAGATCACCGACGAGGTGACCCGCGAGGAACCGCCGGCGGACAAGACGAAGTCCGAGTAGCTCCTGCGCTCCGTTTGAAAACGCCCGGGCGCAAGGCGTGCGAAGGAGGGACGCGCAAGGTTATGGCCGACCACGCTACGCGTGGTGCCCGGCCACACCGAGCGAGGAGCGACTGAGCCAACGCAGCCGCTCGGGCGTTTTCAAACGGAGCCCTACGGGGTGCGCAGATCCCGGATCTTCGCCTTCAGTCGCTGCTCGGCGATCCAGGTGGTGAAGAATTCGCGCTGCTTGCGTTCCAGGATGCTCGAGGAGATCTGACCCTTGAGCTGCTCGAACGCGGCGGAGTCGGCCGGGATGCGCGAGTCGACCCGGAGGATGAACCAGCCGGCCGGGGACTCGATCGGCCCCACGGTCCGCCCCGCGGGGGCGCCGAACGCGGCACCCACCGCCTCCGCCGAAATCGCCAGCTTGGGATCGGGCTGCTGGCGGCTCATCCCATCGACTCGGAAGGTGGACAGCCCGGCCGCTTGAGCGGCCAGCTCGAGGGTCTTGCCCGCCGTCACCGCTTGCAGGATCTGGTCCGCCCGCGGACGCGCCGCCGCGACCCGCGCTTCGCCTTCGGCGATCGGCCGCAGCTGCTGCGCCAGGTCCTGTTTGGATGGAGGACCCGCCGGCCGCCGTTCCAACATCTGGGCCAAGAAGTATTCGTCCAGGCCTTCGAAGATCGGGCTCAGATCCTTGATCTTGGCTCCCGCGCTCCAGTCCACCGCCTGCGGCGCCCGCGCCAGCTGCGGCGACGTCTGACCGAGCGGAAACGGCTCCGTCTTGCTGGTGGCGAGACCCTTCTCGACCGCGGCACGGCCCAGGCCGACCTTCTGGGCGCGGGCCCGGAGTTGGCGCAGCTCCTGGAGCTGGTCCCGCAGCGAGGTCTCGCTGGGCCGCACCTTGATCGTGATCTGCGCGACTTTCAGGCTGGGGACGGGAGATGGCGGATTCTGGATGCGGTCGATCACTTTGAGGATCGTGAAGCGTCCCGGATCGGGGATCGGATCGCTGATGTCCCCCTTCTGCATCGCCATCATCTTGGCCGCGAGGTCTGGGCCGAAGTCCCCGGGCTGAAAGAAGCGGTCGATCTCGCCCCCCTTTTCGGCCCCGGTGCCCTCCGAATAATCACGCGCCAGGTCGGCGAAGGACTCGCCGCGTCGGGCGCGCTCGGCCAGGCTCTTGGCTTGCTCGCGGGCCGCCCGGACCTCCTCCGCGGAGAACTTCCGCGGCACCTCGAGGATCTCGAGCACCACGCGCGCCGGTCCGCTGAAGCGCCCCTTGTACTTTTCGTAGACACGGTCCATGTCGGCCGCGCTTGGCGGGGGCACTTGGGGCAGCTCGGCCGGCGGGACCTGCACCCCGGTGAGCGCGACCTTTTCGAACCGGTTCCGATAGGCGTCGGCCAGCTCCGGCTGGGAGAGCTTCAAGGACGCCACCAGTCGCTCCTGGAGCTTGCGGGTCGGGAGCTGCTCGCGCACCATCTTCTCGAACGGGGACCAGTTGATGTTGGGGTTGCGCAAGGCCGCCGCATATTTGTTGGGATCGAACCGGCCGTCGGTCAGGAAATTGGGAGCCGAGACCAGAAGCTGCGGCGGGGAGGACTTGAGGCTCAATACGACCTCGGGGTTGGTCGCCTTCAGGCCCAGCCTGCGGGCCGACCGGTCCATCAGGTGCTGGGTCACCACGCCGCGCCAAGCTTGGACCTCGACCAACTGCATGGCCTGCTCGACCGGCTCCGATTTGTATTGCTGGCGGTAGGCTTCACGCTGCTGCGTCATGGCGTCCTGGAACTCGGCGCGCGTGATGGGCTCGCCATCGACCATCCCCAGGGCGCCGGTGATCTGCGCCTGCATGCCGACGTCGAGTCCGGCGCCGAACAGGAAGATGAACCCGCCCACGAAGGTCCCGACCGTGAGCACGATCAGGGCCCACCAAATCGCCTTGGTGCGCTTGCTGCCCATGCGCAGGTACTTGAGCATCGCGTTCCTCGTCGGCGGAGCGTGTCGAGCCGGGCGCAGTCTAGCAACGCTCGCGGCGGGCGTCCAACCGATGGGATGCAGGCCGAAGCGGGCGCTCGGGCTGGCAGTCGACGACCCCGTTCGAGCCGGGCGTTTTTCGGCGATCCCTACCGGCCCTGGCCGACCGGAACCGGCTCGATGACGGGGAGGGGAGCCTCGCGCAGATCGGCGCGCAGGATCTCGATCTTGGACGCCTTCTTCTTGGCCTCGACCCAGTCGTTGTACTTCTTCGTCACCAAGTCCTGAGCGATCGCGGAGCGGTCCTTTTCGAACGACCCGCCGGGCAGGGTCTTTTTCTCCTCGACGCGAACCCACGCCACGCCCTGGTTGGTGCTCACCGTGTCCGAAGTGGTCCCCGGAGCCAGGGACAAGGCTCGCGCCACCAAATGCGGCTCGACCCCGAGCGCGGGGACGAATCCCGGAGAGCCGCCGATCAGCCCGCTGTCCTTGAGCCCGCCGTGGGCGGCCGCCACCGAATCGAGCGAAGCCCCGGCGCCGAGCCGGGCACGAATCCCGGCCACCGTTTGGGCCAGAAGCTCTTCCCGCTTGGCGTTCTTGGTGTCCCGCAACGCTTCAGCGCGGACGTCCTCGAACTCCGCCTGGGTCGCGGGCTCGCGCCGGGCCGGTCGGACCAGGACGTAGGCGCCGGCGATCCGGTAGACCGCGGGCGTCCATGAGCCGAGCGGGAGGCGGGCCAGCGCTTGCGCCAGCTCGGGCGAGAAGCCCAGCCCGGGCACCGGAGCCTCGAGCGCGAACCGCGGCGAGCGGACGACGCCGCCCGACGCCGCGGCGAGGATCGCGGGATCGCGACCCCGGCCGATCTCGCGACGCAAGATGCGGGCCCGGCGCGAGGCCGCCGAATCGGCGATCGCCACCGCGAGTCGCCGCCGGATCGAGCTCCGCACCTCGTCCAGTGGCCGCAGCTCCGCCGGATGTCGTTCGTCCACCCGGATGAGGTGGTAGCCGAAGTGGGTCCTCACCGGACGACTGACTCGTCCGACCGCCAAGGAGAACGCGGTATCCGAAAACGCCTTCACCATGCGTCCGCGGGCAAAGAAGCCCAAGTCGCCTCCGCGCGCCGCCGATCCCGGATCCTGGGAAAGGCGCCGGGCCAGATCCTCGAAGTCGGCGCCGTCGCGCAGTGCGCGCGCCACCGAGTCGATCCGGGCTCGCGCCCGGGCGTCGGCGTTCGCCAGCGTCAAATCGGGGGCGATCAGGATGTGCCGGGCGCGCACCTGTTCTTCCTGGCGGAAGTCGGCCGGCTGGGTGCCGTAGTCCTTCTGGATCTCCAGGTCGGATACCTCGACCGAGTCCGGAGGGGGGGGCCGCACCGCGATGTAGTCGACGACGTAGCGGGTCGGGGTCTTGTACTGGCTTCGGTGCCGATCGAAGTACGCCCCGGCTTCGGCCTCCTCCGCGGCGCGCTTGCTCTCGGCGAGCACCGCGTCGATACGCGGCCGGACCACTTCGAAGGGAAGCACGAACGCGCTATCGACGCCCTCGATCCGCCACAGCGCATGAAGGCGCCCGAACGAGCGCGGGCCATGGATCGGCCCCGGCCCGGGGCCCGAGCGGTCCAGGAACAGCGAGTCGATGACCGGCGGGGGGAAGATCGAATCGTCATGGACTCCGGAGACGATCGTTCGGGACTCGACCCGGGCGCCGGTGGGGCGTGAGACCGAACGCAGGTCGCGGCCGGCCCGCCACAGATCGGCCAGGCGTCGGAGGGTCGCCGTGGCCTTGACCGCACGGTCCTCGTGCAGGAGCTGCGCCCGCACCGCCGCCCGCAGCGAGTCGTTGAGGGCAGGCGGGGCGACGCGCGCGCTGTCCCCGGGTGGCCGTCCGGTGGGGCCGTGCGTGGCATACCAGGCCTCGATGTCCTTGGGCGGCCGCGGCGGCACGGCGACCGTCGTCTCCGGGAGCAGCACGCGCGTCACCGTGGCCTGGGGCGCGCGGTACTCCGAGCGGTGGGACTCGTAGTAGGCACGCGCGTCGGCCTCGGCCGTGGTTCGCCGTTTCTCGACATCGGCGCGCCGTTTGACGTCGCTCAGGATCTCCGGCATCGACGGGACGCCGCGGCGGCTCCGCTCGACCACCTGGGCCACGACCACGGCGTCCGGCGTCTCGAGGGGGCCGACGACGCGGATGGTCGTGTCCGAGTCGGCTCCCGCGATCGCGCTCGCCAGCCGGGGCGCGGCGCCCAGGCCCGGGATCGCCGCCGCCGGCAAGTCGAAGAGCCCGGTGTCGAGCACGCCGCCCGCGCCCACCGCCACCGAATCGATCGACGTGCCCCGACGCAGGGAATCCGCCCAGCCTTGTGCGCGGCGGAGGGCCGAATCCCGAGCCGCCGCTCGTTGCGAGTCGCCTTCGGCCGGTAGCGGAAGCCGCAGGTAGCGCAGGCGGGCCCTTCCGCGGCGCTCGAACACCTCCGGATGGGCCGCGTAGTAGGCGGCCTGCTCGGTCTCGCTGGCCTGGGGCTCGAGGGACATGTCACGCAAGCCGAGAGCCAGGAACCGGAATCGGACCTGGCCGCTGCGACGCGTCCACTCGGCCCGCAACGCCGCGGTGGACGGGGTGAACTGCGCCCGCAGCGTGCTGTCCAGCTTGGTGACGATCACCTGCTCGCGAATCCGGGGGAGGATCGTCGCGTAGTTGGAGTTGGGATCGAGCTTGAACTGGACGAACTTCTGTCGGTCGAAGGTCCCGTTGGTGAGAAAGAACGGATCCTGGCTCAGGTATCGATCGGTCTCGGCTTCGGTGACCCGGATCCCGCGCCGTTCCGCCTCGATCAGCATCACCTGGCGGCGTACCAGCTCGCTCAGCACGCCGTGGGCGGCGAGCTTCTGCATCTCGGCCGTGAAGCCTTGCTTGAGCTGCTCACGCAGGCGCTCGTAATAGGGCTGGGCGACCCGATCGAAGTCCCGTTGGGTGATGGGCCGGCCTTGGACCCGCGCGACGACCGGCGCTTCCGGGGCCGGGGCGGGTGGAGGCGGCTTGCGAGTAAAGAACGGACTCTGCTGGGCGCCGGCGCCGCCTGCGGCCAGCAACGCCCCGCAGAGCGCGAGGCCGATCGAGCCGCACCGGCGCCTGCGCCCCGGGGAGGCAACGCTGGCGGCCGTCGATCGGTGTCTGCGGAGGGAACGAGGAATCGGCATCGATCGGCGCAAGGGAGCGCGAACGCTAGCACCGGACGCGGCCGGTCGACAACTCCGCCGCCGACGGTCGCGACCCATCGATTGAAGGCGGCCGGGTCCTGTGCTACCTCTCAGGTCACGAGCCAGCGACTGCCTGGCGGAGGAGCCATGACGACCCGCGGCGAGACCGTCCACCGACCTACCGAGACCGCACCGCTCCCGGGCCCGGCGGGGCCTCCCTCCCCATTGCCCGCCCAGGTACTGGACGCGCTCGAGCAGGGCGTGGTGGCCCTGGATCGCGAGCGCAAGGTGGCCTACGTCAATCGCTGGATCGAGGAGTTGCTGGGGTTCGAGCCCGGCGCGCTGATTGGCACGCCGGGCTCGCGCCTCTTCCCGGGGGCCGACGCGCGGTGGCTCAAAGGGGCCTCCCGCGAGACCCGGGACTTCCGGCTCGAAGCCGAAGGCCGCGAAATGACGCTCAAGGCCCAGTCCTTGCCGCTGCGCAGCGAGGAGGGGGAGCTGGTCGGTTCGGTGGTCATGGCCGAGGCCATCTCGGAGACCGAGGACGGCGAGTTCCAGAAGAAGATCGACCGTCTGGTCTCGCTCGGGGAGCTGTCGGCCTACGTGGCGCACGAGATCCGGAATCCCCTCACCGGGATCCGGACCACGGTCCAGTTCGTCGGCTCCAAGTTCAAGGCCAACGATCCGCGCCGCGAGGACCTCGAGGACGTGATGAAGGAGCTCGATCGCATCGAGCAGATCATCACCGGCCTGCTCATGTTCGCGCGCCCGCCGGCCGCTCAGCCGCAGGCGTGCGATCTCCACCAGGTGCTCGACAAGACCCTGGCCATGATCGAGCTGCAGCTCGGGGACGCCCAGGTGACCCTGACCCGGGACTACACCGAAGACCTGCCGCTGGTCTATGCCGATCCCGACCTCACGCAGCAGGTGTTCCTGAATCTCTGCCTGAACGCGGTGCAAGCGATGCCGCAGGGCGGCGAGCTGTACGTCGCCACTGGGGTCCGCCGCTACCGCACGCGTCGCTCGATGGTGGACGTCTCGTTCCGGGACGGTGGGCTCGGGATCCCCAAGGAGCTGATGGAGAAGATCTTCGACCCGTTCTTTACCACCCGGTCTATGGGCACGGGTCTAGGGCTCCCGATTTCCGTCCAAATCGTCCGCGAGGTCGGTGGGGTGATCACCGCCAAGAACAATCCCAACGGCGGGGCGACGCTGCGGGCGTCGTTCCCGGTCCCCGCCGAGCCCCTCGGGAAGCCGGAGGAGTAGAGCCTTGCGGATCAGCGTGCTCGTGGTCGACGACGAGCTGCTCATCCGCAAGTCGCTGGCCAAGGTACTACGGGCCAAAGGTTACCTGGTCGAGCTGGCGAGCACCGGCGCCGAGGGGCTCGACAAGGCGTCCGAAGCGCGCCCCCAGGTGATGATCCTGGACATGCGGTTGCCCGACACCGACGGCCTTTCGGTGCTGCGCCGGCTGCGCCAGCTCGACCCGCTGCTGCAGGTCATCGTCGTCACCGCCTACGGGGACGTGCAGTCGGCGGTCGAGGCGATGAAGCTCGGGGCCTGCGATTTCCTGCGCAAACCCTACGAGATGGAGGACATCGTCCTGGCAGTCGAAGGTGCGGCGCGAACCTTCCGCCAGGCCAGCGAGCTCGATCTCTACCGCCGTCAGGCCTGGCGTCACTACTCCGACGAGGAGATCATCGGGGGCTCGGCCCCGATGGCGGAGGTCCGCGAGCTGATCGAGAAGGTGGTCCGGAGTCAAGCCACCTCGGTCCTGATCACCGGGGAGAGCGGAACCGGCAAGGAATTGGTCGCCCGTGCGATCCATTACCGGAGTGATCGGGCCCAGGCCCCGCTCATGGAGGTCAACTGCTCGTCCTTCCACGAAACCCTTCTGGAGAACGAGCTGTTCGGGCACGAAAAGGGCGCCTTCACCGACGCTTCGGACACCAAGAAGGGGCTGGTCGAGCTCTGCGACCGGGGCACGTTGTTCCTGGACGAGGTGGCGGACATGCCGCTCGCCACCCAGTCCAAGCTGCTGCGCTTCATCGACCACCGCAGCTTCAAGCGGGTGGGAGGCGCCCACGACATCGCCGTGGACATCCGCATCGTGACCGCTACCAACAAGGACCTCGACGCCGAGGTGCGGGGCGGCCGGTTCCGCAGCGATCTGTTCTTCCGCCTCAAGGTGGTCAGCATCCATCTGCCGCCCCTGCGCGATCGTGGCGAAGACATTCTGGTCCTGGCCCGGCATTTCCTGCGCGAGTTCTCGAGGAAGTTCCAGAAGCGCTTTCGCGACCTGGCCCCCGAGGCCGCCCAGCGCCTACTCGTCTACCCTTGGCCGGGAAACGTGCGAGAGCTACGCAACCTGATCGAGCGGGTGGTGCTGCTCGAAGAAGGGGATCTGCTCCGTGCCGAGCACCTGCCCGCGGAGGTATCGGGCCGGCGGGTGACCCCGGCGGCCGCCGCTGCCGACGACGCGATCGCGGTGCGGACCCTGGCGCAGCTCGAAGCCGAACACATCGGCGAAGTGCTGCGGCTCACCGCCGGCAACAAGAGTCGTGCGGCCCGGATCCTGGGAATCTCGCGCCAAGGCCTGATCGAAAAGCTGCGTCGCTTGCACTCCGATTCCGGTGTGGGTCGTCAAATATCTTGACACAACAAATAAGTGGACATGTACTCGTATCTATAAACAAAACATCATGTTGCCGACATCGTTCTTTGTAATGCCCAACAATATTGACGCTTAGGGCACTTATCCACCGCAAGAATCCCCCCGCCTAGCCTCGCCTGTCGCCATCCAATATTTATCTATCTCACACCACCACAACGCTTAGCTAGTTTTACCATGGCAGACCATCACCATGTGGCACGCCTCCTGCCTATCGATCCAACCGAGGCGATGCGGCGCGCTCGGGTGCGCTGCGAAGGCGCCGTGATCACGCCCGGCTGCGGCCCGCGAATCTGTCCCGGCGAGGCGACAGCTCCCGGCGACGCGATGAGACCCACGAGGAGGTGATCCGGGGATGGCCAAGAAGAAGGCTGCGAAGAAGAAGGGCACGAAGAAGAAGGCTGCGAAGAAGAAGAAGTAGGCAGGTTGTCGGACCTGGCACGTCCTCGGGGGATTGGTCGACGAAACTCGGCGGCCAATCCCCGACTATTGTGGCAACGTGAGGTGGGATTCGCGCCTTGACCAAGCGAGCTCCAGTTTCGTCGCCGGTACGATTGAGCGTGGACACGGACTCCACGGACGGGGCGGCACCCTCCGGCATGGAGCGCTGGATGGCCGAGCCCGATCCCGCCGAGAGCGCCCCGCGGTTGGGGTTTGGCCCCCACTTGGTCTACGACGGTGATGGCTGCCCCGGCTCGCGGCTCGAAGACTTGGACGGCCTCTATCGCCTGCTCGATTCGCTCCCCGAGCGTATCCGGATGACGCGGATCATGCCGCCCTACGTGTTCCGACACCGCTCCGCGCGCGGAGACCAAGGCTATTCCGGTTTCGTCCTGATCGCGGAGAGCCATATCAGCATCCATGCCTTTCCCTCCCGGCGCCACGTCAACGTGGACATCTTCTCGTGTGCGCCCTTCGATGTCGAGACGGCGCTGGCCGAACTTCGGCAGAGGTTCCGCCCCCGCCGTGTCGAGTGGAAGCTGCTGGATCGTGGGCGCGAGTTCCCCAAGCACATCGCCGGATCACGCGCGATCGTCGAGCGCGACCGGCGGCTGGTGGCTCGGGGCCTGGGACTGGAGGTTCCGCGCTAGGGCTGGCCGTCTACCTCCAGTGTGTAGCGGCGGCTCGCCCATGGATGGGCGAGCCGTCCGCATGTCGGGCCGGTCGGGTGTGAACCGCCCCGGGTTTCCCGGAGGCATTTCTTGAGATGGAGTCGTGGGAAAGCCCAGCAGGTATTCGCCGGAAGTCCGCGCGGCCTCAGCAACGCGGGGCAACTTCAATGGACCTCCCCGAGCGGCGACACGCAGGTCTTCGGGTTGTCGAGCACCAGCCGGTGCGTGACCCCGCCCGCCTGCTCGAACGCCCCACCGACGGCCGCCAGCGTCGCCGGCAGCTTGAGGTCGGGCACCACCAGGGTCCAGCGCGCCCGCGACCACGCCAGCACCAACCGGAAGAAGTGGACCCCGAGCTCCGGCGCGGTGGCGATCAACCCCTTCACCGGGCCCTTCCAGTCGAACTGACTCTCGAGACCCGGCGCGGTCTCGAACCGCACGCACGCCCGAGCCCGGGCGCGTTCCTCCCGGCGACGGACATGCACCCAGCGCTTCACCAGCTCGTCGCAGCCGCCGAAGCCCTCGGGGACCAGTTGCCGGTGCAGCCAGCTCGCCGTCGCCCGCGGGCGCTCTCCGAGCAAGCCCTCCAGGCGCGGCACATGGGGATCGAGCTTGCTCGGCCGCGGCCGGCGCGGCCCGTACCCCTTGGGCGCCGGCGCGCTCAGGATCCGGCGCACCGTCACGCGCGACATCCCGGTCATCCGCGCGATCCGCCGCACGGAGTACCCCTGCCGATGCATCAGCTTGACGTCCATCCAGACCTCCTGTCGAACCATCGGCTCCCTCCGGTGGGGCGCTCCGCGCGCTCCCTCGGAGGTCGAGCCTACCGGGTATCGGGTCTCCCTCCCGACGGAGACCCCGACCGAGGTGGTCTACTTTTCAAAGCCCAGGATGGACCACTTTTACTTGTTCGTTCACAGTGATAGAGCGTGTTCGCGGTCAGTCCCGAAGGCACCAGGTAGAGCGGTACCGCGCTGCCGCTCGCCCCCCGGCGCGCCGGTGTTGGACACCGGGCCGGTCACCAGCCCCGTGCCGTTGAACGCCGTGCCGAATGGCTTGACCTCGTACTGCAGGCGCAGCGCCCGCGCTCGCCACGGAATAGCCGAAGGAGGCGCTGGCCTGGTCGCTCTCGGCGGTCCAGTTGGCGGTGAGGCTCAGGCCGCTCGCCGAGCCGTGATAGACGAACGCCCGGCCTTCGCTGAACTGGCCGTTGTCGAACTCGTCCGCCCCGACGATCACGTCGCTGTACCCATCGCCGTTGACATCCCCCGCCGCCGCCACGGAAACACCGAAGAAGGCGCCGGCCTGGTCGCTCTCGGCGGTCCAGTTGGCGGTGAGGCTCAGGCCGCTCGCCGAGCCGTGATACACATAGGCCCGCCCCTCGTTCGTCTGGCCGTTGTCGTACAAGTCGGCGCTGACGATCACGTCGGAGCAACCGTCCCCGTTGACGTCGCCCGCGCTCGCCACCGAGTAGCCGAAACGCGCGGCGGCTTGATTGCTGCCGTCCAGGCGGCGGACAGATCCAGCCCGCTGGCGGAGCCGTGATAGACGAACGCCCGTCCCTCGTCGCTCTCGCCGCTGTCGTACAAGTGGGCGCTGACGATCACGTCGGAGTAGCCATCGCCGTTGACATCTCCCGCACTCGCCACCGAATAGCCAAGACTGGCGCTGGCTTGATTGCTCTCCACGGTCCAGCCGGCAGCGAGCCAAGCCGCTCGCGCCGCCGGAGTATGCGTACACCCGGCGGAAAAACATGCGTTTTTCGCGGCGGGGACCGCTCGAGATCCGGCGTGCCGGTCGCCTCAGGGCATGCGCCCCTCGAAAATCTCCGCCATCGCGGCCATGTCCAGGTTGCCGGGGGAGACGACTTACACGCACCACCCGGCTACCTTTGGTCGGCGAGGCTTGCGGGCGACGCGGCGCGTACGCGGTGGTCGCGCAGCGCGGGAGCGGGGCGCAGGCACGCCGCGGGGCCGGGGCCGAGTCCGGGGCGGGGGCCCTGCCGGCGCGCCGCGCGTGCCACCCTCGAGCGCCGGCATCACGATCGGTGCCGCGATCCCGTTCCCGCTCGCTCCAACCTCGTGATCGTAGTGGACGACGGAAGCCATGACGACACGGTGACGATTGCGCGAGGTCTCCCTCATACCACCGTCCACCTCCACCCCGAGAACCTCGGCTACGGCGCCAACCAGAAGACGTGCTACCGGCTGGTCGTGGAGTCGAACGCCGACATCGTCATCATGGTGCACCCTGAGTACCAATACACGCCGCGTCTCATCCTGGCCATGGCGGCTCTGATCGGGACCGGGCTCTATCCGTGCGTGCTCGGGTCGCGGATTCTCGGCGGCCACGCGACGAAAAGCGGCATGCCGCATTGGAAGTACGCTGCGAATCGGGAGCTTACTTTGATCGAGAATCTGCCCCTCGGGGCCAAGTTGTCAGAGTACCATACCGGGTATCGTGCCTTCTCACGAGAGCTGATCGATGAACTCCCGCTCCATGAGTATTCGGACGACTTCGTGTTCGACAACCAGATGCTGGCGCAAGTGCTCTGGTTCGGGCACACCGTCGCCGAGGTGAGCTGTCCGACGCGCTACTTCTCCGAGGCCTCCTTGATCGGGTTTGCCCGCGCGGTCCGGTATGGCCTGGGCTGCCTCCACACCGCGCTGTCGTTCCGGTTGGCGAAGTTGGGCTGGATCCGAAGTCGGCGATTCCCGCGGCCCGCCCCGAGGGCGCTCTAGGATGCCCGATGCCGACGTCTGAGCACTGGCAAATTCCGCAAGTGCTCGACGTTCTCGCGTCCGAGCGACCCGCCAGGGTGCTCGACGTGGGCGCTGGCTACGGCAAGTACGGTTGCCTGGCCCGCGAATACGCGAGCCCGACCCGCGTGGACGGCGTCGACGCCGCGGCGCCCCGATTCCCGGTCTACGACCACTTCTATCTCGGCGACCTGCGCGAGCTGAGCAGGGTGCTGCCTCCCGACGCGCCGCGGTACGACTTGGCGTTGCTCGTGGACGTGATCGAGCACCTTTGCTTCAGGTCAGCGTATCGAGCGCGAGCGGGCGCGAGATACAGATCACTCGGTGACGCCGCCGGCCGCCGCCAAGACCGCGCTCGCGCGCTCCAACGTCGATGAAGCACGAACCCAGGAGGTCGAATGAAGACGAGATTCGGAGCGATCATGGCGATGGTGCTGGCCCTGGGCTCGGCGACAGCGGTCCGAGCGCAGACCGGCACTTGGGAGCTAGGGATGGACGTCGCGGCAGACATGCGCTGGGGTGAGGTGGAGGTGCCCGACTTCTTCTTTCCCATAAACGCCAACGTCGACGAGAAGAACCTGAACGTCGAGATCCCCTCGAGCCGCATCCGTCTGGGCTACTGGATCTCGGACGTCGTTCAGATCGAGCCTTCGTTGGGATTTGCGTTTGCGATCGACGCCAGCCATGAGAAGCCGCAACTGGTGAGCTCGACCTCCAGCCTCGGGCTCGCGGTGAATCGATCGTGGGGAACCTCGCATACTGGTCCCTTCGCCGGGTTGGGTGTCGTCACAAGGTTCAGCACGGTCCCCAATGCGTTTGGCTTTCTGTCGTCCTCTCCTCAGGTTGGTGTTCCATTGACGCTCGGGACGCGGATCGGCGCGGGTGGAGTCGCGCTTCGCATCGCGACCAGTGGCGTATGGTGGCTCCCGGGCACGGACCGGGGAGGCCAGTGGGGCGTCAGCGTGGGACTGGGTCTCTCAATGTTCTCCAACACGAGCGGAGCGGGAGGCGCATCATGAAGATCCTTCTCGCCGTTGGCGTGACGATCGCCTTACAGGTGATGAGCGATCCGGTTCTGGCGCAACCGGCAGGCAGCTTCGAGTTGGGCCTCGATGGCAGTATCGCCGTCCTAACCGATGGGCACTCGAGTGTCACCATCGTCGGGCTTCCAGCGCGCAGCGCCCGAGTGGGCTATGGGCTCACCCGCAATGCCGGATTCCAGTGGTCACTCGGTCTCGATTACACGTTCTTCAGACAGAGCGGGGCAACCCAGGACACGTACGGCAATCCCATCCAGCTCGAGCCCGTGGAGGAGACGATCTACGCCGGCCGGGCAGGTTGGACCCTGGAATTGCACGGTGCTGCTCCCGGTCCGTTCCTGCGGGTCGGGCCGCTGATCCAGTTCACGAGAGAGTCCGGGACCACGCTGGGGCAGGCGGCTGTCTACGCCGGACTCGGAACCCGATTGCATACCGCGGAACGTTGGGCAGTTCGGTTGGAGGCGGGTGCGACGAAGTTCTTCAAGACGGAATCTCTCGTGGGCGCCTGGGAGCCCGCGGTCACGGTGGGCATCTCCTACTTCACGAGGGAGCGCCCCTGATCGAGTGGCGCTCGGTGGGTGGCGTACGGAGGAATAGATGAGATGAAGCGGCTGACCCCCGCTGTCACGTGGTACCCCTCGCGGGGTCCACAGGATGTTTCACGCGGTCTGTGCCGCATTCAGGGAGGTCAGCCATGGAGTACATTGGCATCGACGTGCAGGCGAGCGAAAGTCAAATCTGCACGCTCACCGAGCCGGGCGAGATCCTCGAGCGCCGCGTCCGCACCCGCCCGGATCGGTTGGCGGAGGTCCTCGGCGGCCGTCGCCGCGCCCGGATCCTGATCGAGGCCTCGACCGAGAGCGAATGGGTGGCCCGTTGCCTGGAGGA
>DASXTP010000105.1:0-66926 GCA_036505355.1 Candidatus Eiseniibacteriota bacterium
CCGATCTTGACCAGGTTGCCGGTCAGCGCGCCGCCGGTGTTCTTCTGCTGCAGGACCGCTTTCTGCAAGGCGGTCTCATCGATCAGCCGCGCTTCGAGCAGCTTCTGTCCGATGTCGTCCTGCACGCTGGACCTCGTCGACTGGAAAGCCCGGCTCGCCGGAACGCGGTCGAAGGGCGGAGTCGCTTGCGAACCGGCGGAACGCGCCCTGCCCCCCGCGGCGCGGGCGCGCCGAAAACGGGAGGGGCGGCTTCCGGAGGGGTTATCGGACAAGGCCTCGCGCAACTGAAGCGCCGAACTGCACACACCGGCCGGGCCGGCGGTGCGGAATGCACGGACCTAAGGCGAGGCGGGCCGGCTATCGCCGCCCGGCTCCGGGTGGCGCCGATCCCGCGGTCAGCTGCGGTCGCAGCCGCTCGAGCAGCCGGGGACCGATCCCCCGTACCGCACGCAGCTCGTCTACGCTGCCAAAGGGCCCGTAGCTCGCGCGGTACGCCAGAATGCGCCCGGCCAGCACCGGGCCGATGCCCGGCAGGGCATCCAGGTCCTGGATGGTGGCCCGGTTGAGGTCGACCGGTGACGCCGTCCCGCCCCTCGGCCGGGGCGCCGCGGAGTCGGCTCGCGCCTCGGGGAGCCCGGGGGGGCGCACCTCAATGGCGTGTCCGGCCGCAGCCTGCGGCTCGCGCGGGCGGCTCGCCCACCACAGGTCACGGGCGGCGCCGAGCGCCAGGATCACGACCAGCACCAACGCGCCGCGTCGCTCCGCCGTGGTCAGATCCTTCATGCCTCGCCGTGCGGGGGCTAGGTTGAAGCGTTGCTACCGATCTGGGAGCCGCGCTTTATCGTGCGAGTCGTCGGCCGGAGGCGTCCAACGCGATCCGCGAGAAACGGTCGCGCCGCCGTCCCTGGCTCCGCTCCCTGGCCCGCCGACGCGCGTCGGCTCCTGCCGCCCGCGCTGTCGGGGGTCTCGTGGATCGCGTTGGACGCCTCCGGCCGGACCCCATTTCATTCAGTCGAACAGCCTCCAGTGGATCGCCAGCCGGAACTCGCGCCCGGGGCCCAGCGCTTCGCTTCCGGTCCGCAGGTCGACCCAGGGCTCGGGCCGGACGCGATCTTGCAAGTTGCGCACCCGCACGGTCACCACCGCGTCGGCCAGCGTGAAGGCCGCGCTCGCCCCGAAGCCGACGTATCCGTCGAGGAACCGCGGCGCCGGCGCTCCGCCGAAACCGGTCCGGATCGCCCATCCGGTGGTATCCGTCTCCCGCGACCCGACGGCCTCGACCTCGCCCCGCAGCTGCACTCCCAGGTCGCCTTGGAACAGGGCAAAGCGCAGCTCGGCGTAGCCCCGGCCGCCGCGTCGAGGATCGACGAGCGGCGGGGCCGCGGTTCGATCGCGAACCAGGTGGAATGCCTCGCCGCCCAGCGATCCAAAGCGCTCCCGCAACTCGGCGCCGACAGCCAGGAGCCCGAAGTCATAGTCGTTGGGATCGGCTCGAAAGCCGGACCTCAGCCACAGGTCTTCGAGCGGGAGACGCGCCAACAAGGCTCGGTCACGCGTGCGGCCCATCCGCCACGAAACCCACGCCTGGGACCCCAGACGGTGCGTGGCATTGAGCTCCAGGCCCCCCGACCAGGTGCTCTGCAGGAAGGGCGACTGGCCCGCCGCGAGGTCGCTCCAGACCGGAGCCAAGACCCGCTCGAGCACCAGTCGACCGGCAAAGGGTCCGGCACCGAAGCGGTAGCCGAGGGATGGGGCCAGCTCGAACCGGTCCACGCCGTCGTGGCGTCCGGCGCCCAATCCGGCGGATAGCCAACCGCCGCCCATGACCTGATCGCCCCGAAGCGCCAGCCATTCCGCGGAAGCGCGCCGCTCCTCCGCCGGGCCGCCCGGCGACGTCCTCACCAATTTCGAGCGCTGCCAGGTGAGCCTGGCCCCCCAGGCCGCGCCTTTCGCCTCGCCCTCGACCTCCGCCTCGGCGCCCAGCTCCTGCGCATCGCGCCGTGAAAAGGGCAACAGGAGTCCGAAGCTCTCGCGGTGATCGTAGCCACGCCGGATCTTGAGATGCAGGCGGCCGTGGGGGACGGCGTGGGTGTAGCCCAGATGGCCGCTCGCTCCGGTCACCGCTTGTTCTTCAAGATCTTCGAGCGCGCTCGCCGCCCCCCGCTGCGCGAAGGAGCCCTCGACGCGATGGGCGCCGCGTGACCGGCTGCCGGCGAACCCGTACAGGTGTCGTCCGGCGTCCCCCAACGAGCCGATTCCCCCGCGATTCCAGCTCAGCGTCTCGACGCGAAGCCAGGAAAGGCTGTCGCCCCGACGCAAGGTGAACCCGTCTTCGTCGTAGGCGGAAGAGCCGCTGCTCGCCATCGCGTCGGCCTGGGCCCGTGCGCGTCCCGCGAGCGGGCGTGGAACCGGCCGACTCTCGGCGCGCACGCGGGCCAGCGCTCCGCCGAATCCATTCCACGAGGCGTCCTGGTCTCCGGCCACCGCCACGGTGTCGAACCAGGTGAGTGGGGTCTGCATCCCCATCACTCCGGGAAACGGCGTGCCCTGCGGGGCGCGTTCCGGCTCGAACGTGTCCCAGGCTCCGATCACGTGACCGGCCAACGTCCACGGAAAGCACGTGCCGAGATCGGCGTCCGGGGTCCAGCCCGGGCGTCCCAGCTCTCCCCACCACGCCGGAAGGTCCGGCAGCGCGCTGTCGATGAGCCTCGTGCGGTCGGCCGGAGCGATCTCCGCCCGCGCCGAGCCGCCGCAGCCGGCGAACGCTCCGACGATCGTCGCGGCGGCTAGAGCGACAGCCGTTCGGCGTAGCGCGCGAACACGGTGGTGAGCGGCGTGCCGAGCGCGACGAACAGCACCAAGTTGTAGCCGATGTGCCATAGGGAGAACGGAACACCCGCCAGGAGCCAGGTTCGCACTTGTCCGAAGACCAGACCGGTG
Source organism: Candidatus Eiseniibacteriota bacterium (assembly GCA_036505355.1). Taxonomy (GTDB): domain Bacteria; phylum Eisenbacteria; class RBG-16-71-46; order RBG-16-71-46; family RBG-16-71-46; genus WS-8. The sequence goes on from DASXTP010000105.1 coordinate 2,941, forward strand.
GCCAGGTTGGTGAGAACATCGTAGAGGGCGGTGACCACCACCGCCGCCACCGCCAGCCAGGCCGCGCGGATTCCGGTGGAGCGAGTCGGGCCACCACCGCCGGCGAACCACGCCCCCGCCACGCCCGCCGCGGCGCAGCCCAGAACCTGCGCGAGCATCACCAGCGGATGGGCGGGCCCATACGGATTGAGCAGCGTGTACACCAGCATGGTCAGCCCGCCGACCAGCGCGCCATCGCGACCTCCGAGCAACACCCCCGAGCAAAACACAACCAGCGTCAGGACCTCGAGATTGGGAATCGACTCGGCGTAGACACCGGTGAGCCCCGCAGCGATCAGCAGGGCGGCGTAGGAGAGCCGGCGCGACGTGTACGGGTGGCGTGCGATCGCCGGGTGCCTCCGTCGGGGTGGGTGCGAGACGGTGCGGCAGCGGATCCGGCCGTGGCCCACGAGCGTCCGCGACCGGCGCCCAAGATAGCCGCCGGCCGCGGGAACGTCAACGCGGCTGATCGACTATTGACCTACGCGTAGGTAATGCAATGGGTCAGGCACGCAAGAACGGCAGTCCCGTGCATGTGATGCAGCCACGGAGCTGGCGCTGCGATCGGCGGCAGGCCTCCAGCGCCTCGATCAGGTCGAGCGCGAGCGCATAGCGATCGTCGGGGCTGCCGTTGGCGAGCTGCTTCTTGGTGAGGGTCCAGACCTGCTCGTCGGGGTTGAGTTCCGGTGCATAGGCCGGGAAGGACTCGAGGCGGAGTCGCGGCAGGCGCCGGCACAGGGCGTGGGCCACCGGGCGGCGATGAAGCCGCAGGCGGTCCCAGAGCACGATCACCGGGCCACGGAGATGGCGCAGCAAGTGGGAGAGGAAGCCGCAGACCTCGATCTGGCGGAGGTTGTGATGGTGCCACTGGTAGTAGAGGCCGAGTCGCTGACGGATCGGGCTGACCGAGAGGCCGGAGATGACCGAGATGCGGTCGTGGCGATCCCAGTGGCGCAGGAGCGGCGTCTGGCCGCGCGGCGCCCAGGTGCGGAGCACGGTGGGCGCCAGCATGAAGCCCGATTCGTCTACGAAGACGAGGTGGGCCCCCAGCCGAAGGGCGTTTTTTTACCCGCGGCCAGGTGTTGCGCTTCCAGCGCGCGATCGCCGGTTCGTCCCGCTCGCGCGCGCGCCGCTTGTGAACAGCCAGGTCTTTGCCCGTGATCGATCGCGAAGCTGGTGGCCCTTCGAACCCCAGATCAGGAACGTCTGCTGGGTCAAGTCACTTGCGTCGGCCTCCGAGCGCGTCAGACTGAGCGCGAACCGGTAGAGCGACGCGTGGTGCGCCCGGACAAGGTCCTCGAACTCGGTTTCCAGGCGAGTCTCATTGCGTGCACTGGACGTATGAGACACCTGAGCCTCTCTTGTTCCCACTTGAGTCGCGAATGCCGTCTGTCCGCGTGGAACTTCCGCGGGACCTCAGGGCTGAGGAGGGCCCGCCACCGTGAGCGTCCGCAAATAGTCCACCACATTCAGGATCTGCCGCTCATTGAGCGTGTGCCCCCACGGGGGCATCCCGGTGGAGAGCCCGACCGCGCCACCACCGGAGCGGATCGCGGCCAGCAGATCGGCATCGGAGTGCCTCGCCTGGAAGCTCGAATCGGCCAGCGACCGGGGCCGCGGGTCAAGGTTGTAGGCATTGAAGCCGTCGCCCTTCCCGGCCTCGCCGTGGCAGTTCAGACAGTAGTGGCGATAGAGCGACCGACCTTCGCGGGCGTTGTATCCGAGTTCAGGGATCGGCAAGATCGACGCGGAGTAGATCGCGCCAGCACTGTCGGCCGTCGTTGACTCGGCCGCCGTCGGCGCCCGCGTGGTACCGGTGCCACGACAGCCACCGCCGGCCCACGCCAACACCGCAGCCATCACCACCCCCGACGCGCACAGGCCGCGCCTCATCGCCGCTTTTCTCCCCACCGTGCAGCCGGCTTGGCGGACGTAGCCGCGCCGTGCCCCACCGTTAGGGGCGGGATCGACGCCACGTACGCAGTCAGCGCACGGGCATCGGCGTCGTCGAGTCCGTAGTCGGGCTCGCGTGCGTCGGCCCGCCAGCGCTGCGGGGCCTTCAACCAGGAATAGATCCAGCCCGTCTTCAGCCGTTGGCCGGCCCCATCGAGGACAGGGCCATAGAAGCCCCCCCTGCCGCCGATCATGTGGCAGGCCTGACAGCCGTAACGCTCGTGGAAGAGTTTCCTCCCCCGCTCGACCTCCTCGGCTGCCGATGCGGCCGGGAGGATCTCTCCGGGGATGCTGTCGTTGCGCAACACGTTTTCGACGAAGCTGGCGATGAACGTCCGCTGGTCGTCGGGCATCTGAAGCTGGATCATTCGTTCTTCGAGGATCGGCCTGACCGTCGTCGGTAGCTTGAGGTAGCCGGCGAGCCAGCTCTCGCGCACCTTGCTCCCCTCGGCCGTGAGCGGCGCAGTGGAGATGTCGCCGCCTACTCCGCCGATCTGGTGACACGACATGCACCGGTACTGGCGCACCAGCTCCCCGAAGTGACCCGGAGGGGTATACGAAGTCTCGTGCACCGGCACCTGGTAGGCCACAGGGACCGGCACGCGCCCGATGGAGAGGAGCGCCGTCGTCAGCGCGTCCGTCTCGTGCTCGGTGAAGCCGAAACGAGGCATCTTCAGCCCGTCGCGGAACGAGCGTGGGTTGGTGATCTTGGCCGCGAGCCAGTCGGGCAGCCTGCGAGGTAGGTCGTCTCGCCGACCGAAATCGAGCCGGCCGACCGGTTTGTCCCCGATCCCAGTCAGCTCCGGACCAATCGCCGCTCCCTGACTGTGGCCGCCGATCTGGTGGCAGCCGTTGCAGCCCGCGCGGCGGAAGATGGCCTCACCTGCCTGCACCACGCGGTCGGCGGAGCGAATGCCCGGCGCGGGCGCCGGTGCCGACGCATCCGTGAATTCCTGAATCATGTAGTCGGCGAGGTCGGCCACGTCTGACCCACCGAAGTGATACCGCGGCATCTTCGTGTCGGGATAGAAGCGCTGCGGATCGGCGAGGAAGGCGACGAGCCAGCGGCGGGACACCTTGGACCCGACCCCTGATAACTCCGGCGCGCTCCCATTCCCCCGACCTTCGACGGTGTGGCACGAGATGCACCGCGAGGTCGAGAACAGAAGCTTGCCATGGTCCGCATTGCCCGACGCGACCACGGCGGTCGATTCGGCGTCGAGATCAACGCGCGGCGGGCGGCTCCACAGGAATGCCACCACCGAATCGATCTCGGCGGCGGTGAGCAGGAAATCAGGCATCCATGTCGAGGGTCGCAGGGACCTGGGCGACCGGATCCACGCTGCGAGCCACGCCGGATTGGTCTTCTGCGACAGCCCGGCGAGGTCGGGCGCTTCGCTCTTCCAGCCCTCGTGGCCCGCGACCTTGTGGCAGCCGAAGCAGCCCACCCGCGCCATGAGCCCGCGCCCCTCCGATAGGAGTGAGGCTTCGGGCACGGTATCGCCAGGATGACAGCGGCCACACGCTGCTTCGGTGTAGCGCACCGGGAGGATCGGCGAACTCCAGTCGGGTACGCGGCCGTGCGCCTCGGCCACGGTGGTCGCGCGCCCTTGCCCCAGATGACAGGCGACGCATCCGAACCGGTCGAGATCCCCGGGCGTGTGCGGCGTGCGCGGGTGCTGGCGGAACGGCTCGGGGGCCCCGGCCATGCGTGGCTCCTCGACGCCGAGGTGGCAGCTGACGCAGCGGTCGACATGATTGTCGAGCGCGGGCAGCCAAATCTGGCGCACGCCCACCCCGCGCGTCTGGGCCTGCTTCAACTCCTTGAGCGAGGCCGCAGAGTGTAGCAGCCGCTGCCGATACTCATTCTGGTAGCGACGGTACTCGCGGAAGTAGTCCTTGATCGGTGAGATCGCCAGCACAAGGAGGAAGGTCACGCTGGAGACACCGAACCAGAACCACAGCCGGTCCGACGATGGCCCGGGCGAGTTCACAGGTGGACTCCTCCCTGCCACGGCCAGATCCACCTCCACCCGGGACCGCGGAAGAAGGTGCCGATCAGGGTGAGAGTGACCGCCACGGTGACGAACCATGTCATGATCCAGTCGCTGATCGTCACGCGGACGAGCCGTCGCCTCCACCATGGGGGACAGGGCGGCAGCGAGGGCAGCAACATCGACGAAAAGAGCAAGACCGTCGGCACGAGCACCGCCCATACGCGCCAGGCCACGAGGAAGGCCACGATCGCCGCGGCCACGGTGGTCAGCCACGCCAGCCGCCGTCGCGAGGGAGCCTCGAGGAAACCCCGGTCCTCGAGATTCGTTCGGAAGTAAGGGATCACCACCATCGCGACCACCACCATCCCCGGGATCAGCACGCCGGCGACGACCGGCGGGAAGTAGTGGAGCAACTCCTGAAGTCCGAGGAAGTACCAGGGCGCCTTGGCGGGGTTGGGCGTATTGGTCGGGTCGGCGATACCCTCGAGCGGAGAATCGAAGAAGAGCGACAGCAGCGCCATCGCGATCACGCAGACCTGGATCAGGATGACCTCGCGCAGCAGCAGATGCGGCGCCGTCATCACGGTTTCGTCCTGGTCGAAGAGGACGCGGGCGGCGGTCTCGGGGCGGAGGATTGCCAGCCGTTTCGGCGTCGCCGTGGCGTCGCTGCTCGGCTCCAGCCGGTACTCGGTCATGCTTCCTCCCTGCGAAGGGGAGCCGTGCGACACGACCCGGCGAGGCCGCCGTCCTTGCGCACCCGCCAGAGATGGAGCCCGACCAGGAACACCAGCGCCAGCGGCAGGATGACGCAGTGAAGCACGTAGAAGCGGAGGAGGGCATTTTCGCCGACGATGTTGCCGCCCAGCAGCAGATAACGGAACTGCGGCCCGATGACCGGCATCGCCTTCACCATGTTCGTGCCGACCGAGACCGCCCAGAAGGCGAGCTGGTCCCACGGTAGGAGATAGCCGGTGTAGCTCAAGAGCAGCGTCAGCAGCAAGAGGGCGACGCCGATTACCCAGTTGAACTCGCGCGGTGGGCGGTAGGCCTTGTGATAGAAGACGCGCAGCATGTGCAGGAAGACGACGATCACCATCGCGTGCGCGGGCCAGCGGTGCAGGTTGCGGAGGAACATGCCGTTGCTCACCGTGAACTGCAGCTCTTTCATATCGTGGTAGGCCTGTGGCACCGAGGGGTGGTAGTAGAGCATCAGCAGGAGGCCGGTGGCGGTGAGGATCGCGAACAGGATCAGGCCAACGGCCCCGAGGTAGTACGTGCTCGAGCCTTCGAGGCTGCGCCGCCGCACCTTGGCCGAGTGCAGGTGCAGGGTGAGACTTTCCATCACCACCATCACGCGGTTGCGGTTCGTGGCCCGGATACCGTGGCGGACCACGGAGCGCCACACACGGCTCTCGGTGATCGACTCCGGTAGCTTCATCTCGTCCTCTCAGAACCGGTCGGTGGTGCCCGCCGGAACCTCTACCGCCGTGTCCACGATCAGCTCTCCCTTTTCGGAGAGGCTCATCTGCAACCAGCGGAGGGGGCGCGGCGCGGGTCCCGCGACGACGTCGCCGGCGAGCGTGAACTGGCTGCCGTGGCAGGGACAGGCGATGATGTTCCGGTCGGGCTGGAAGCGCGTGATGCATCCGAGGTGGGTGCACACGGCCGACAGCGCCCGGAATCCTTCCGCGATTCGGATCACGTAGGCGCGCTGCTCCACGTTGGTCACCACCGATCCAACCTCGATCGCCTCTGGCGGCCCGGCGGAGAACGCAGTGGGCGGCTCAAACAGCACGCGCGGCCGGAGGAAGTCGACCAGCACCACGCCTGCACCACCGGCCGCCACGGCACAGGCAGTCAGCCCGGCGGCAACGCAGAAATCGCGGCGTGTGATTGGCGGTACGTTGGCGACGTCGGCGTCAGACATGGGCCGGCTCCAGCAGCCGGAACTGCTCCATGGTGATGGTCCCCGCTGGGCAGCGATCGGCACAAAGTCCACATCGGATGCAGACCGTCTCGTCTTTGATCAACGCAGTGCCCGAGCCACCTTGCTTGGCGAGCAGCGCCGCAGCGGTCTCCCCGTGTTCCGTGCGCACCAGATCCCGCAGCGCCGGATCGGCCGCGAGCTCCGACAGCGGCAGGAAGCTGATGCAATCCTCCGGACACACGTCGGCGCAGCCGCCGCACAGGATGCACTCGGTGCCCTGCTCCGCATCTTCGTGAAACACGGTGTTGACCCAGCAGTGGAAGCAGCGCGAGGCCTCGCGTTGCGCGTCCGCCTCCGAGAAACATTGCTCGATTTCAGCGATGCCGACCCGCCGCTCGATCGGCAGGGCCGGTGGACGCTGGCGAGGCACACCCTCGTAATCCAGCACGCGCCGGTATCCGGGCAACGGTTCGATGAGCACTTCCTCAGGCGGCAGCGGGAGTGCAGAACCGCGTAGATAGGTGTGGATCGAAGCGGCGGCCTTCTTGCCGTCGGCGACGGCCTCGATCGCGATGCGTGGTCCGAACGCGGCGTCGCCCCCAGCGTAGATGCCCGGAGCGCTGGTAGCGAGCGTCGTCGGATCCACCTGAAGCGTACTGCGCGGCGTCACCGCCACGCCGTCCTCCGGCTGCAGGAACGACAGATCGCAGGCCTGACCGATGGCGAGCACGATCGTGTCCGCCGCGATCGCCAGCTCGGTGCCGGGTACGAACGTGGGATTGAAGCGGCGCTGGGCGTCGAAGACAGCAGAGCACTCGATGGTCTCGAGACCGGTCACGGAGCCCGCCTCGCCGAGAATGCGTTGCGGGCCCCGCCCCGGGTGGATCACGATGCCCTCCCGCTGCGCCTCGCGGATCTCCTCGCGGTCGGCCGGCATGGCCTCGAGCGACTCGAGGCACACGATGTGAACTTCCTTGGCGCCAAAGCGGATCGCGGAGCGCGCGACGTCGAACGCCGTCACGATGTTGAGGCCCGGATGGATGACCTCCTCCCGCGCCGGAGCCCGCAAGGCGGAACGGGCCACGTCCACCGCGACGTTCCCGCCGCCGACGACCAGCACGCGCCGGCCGAGCTCGACCCGGTAGCCCATGTTGACGTTCAGCAGGAAATCCACGCCCTTGAGGACCCCGTCTAGATCGGCGCCGGGAATCTCGAGATCGCGGCTCCGCTGCGCGCCAGGGGCGAGAAAGACGGACCGGAAGCCCTGGCGGCGCAGGTCCGACAGCAAGAAATCACGGCCGAGGCGGGCCCCGACCTTGAGTTCGACGCCGAGGTTGAGGATCGCGTTGATCTCGAGCTTGATCAGCTCGCGCGGCAGACGATATTCGGGGATCCCAAGCCGTAGCATCCCTCCCGGCACCGGCTGAGCTTCGAAGATGGTGACCGGGTAGCCGAGAAGCGCCAGGTCGTGCGCGGCCGCAAGCCCCGCCGGGCCTGCGCCGATGATCGCCACGCGGTCCTCCGGGTAGCGCCGCAGACGATCACCGTAGATCTCCTTCAGCAGATCCACGTCCATCATGCTCTCCACGCCGAAGCGCTCGGTGACGAAACGCTTGAGCGCCCGGATGGCAATCGGCTCGTCGAGCGCCCCCCGCCGGCACGCCGGCTCGCAGGGCGCGGCGCAGATGCGACCACAGATGGACGCGAGCGGATTCGGCCGCCGCGCCACGGCGTAGGCCTCGCGGTACTTCCCCTCCGCGATCAACGCAACGTAACGCCCGGCCTCCGTGCCGACGGGACAGGCCTTGAAGCAGGGGAAGTTGCTCTCCAGCCACCCCCGGTCGACGAGGCGATCCGAATCGGACACCGGATGCCTACTTCTTCATCGCGAAGTCGGCCGCTGTCGCCCCCGCGATGGTGACGGTCTTGCCGACCTCGGCTTTGAACCTCGGGTGCCAGACCTTCACGGTGTAGGCGCCGTCGGGGAGGCCCTTGATGGCATAGGCGCCGGTCTTGTCGGTGACGGCGAACCAGGGGGTCGGAAGCACGACGACGAAGCCTTCCATCTCGGCGTGCACGTGGCACAGAAGTGTGGCGTTGCATCGCGTCTTGAACGTGTAGCTACGAATCTGCCCCTGCGGCCAGCTCCCCAGGTTGAACTGCTCGCAACACTTGTCGGGCGAGAAGACGTTGTGGAGGACCTGGTCGCCATTGAGGAAGTCGACCGTGGTCCCCATCAGCACGGGTAGGACGTGGGGCGTGAACACCAGGTTCTTCTGATTCATCTTGGCGTGAGTCGTCGGCGCCGGGAACTTTTTCCCGGCGATCGCGTCGATATAGACGACCGCGTCGGCGTTGTTCTTCATGCCGGCCACCGTGACGACCCCTTTGAGCTCCCCTGCCGCCGCGGCCCAAGCCACCACGAACGTCAACACGGCACATCCCATGCCGGACAAGAGTTTCATGCCTCTTCCTTTCGTCGGTCGGCCGGTGACTGAGATCAGAATCCGATGATGACGCCGAGCGTGCCTCCCTCATTCGTGAACTTGCCGCCCGGCTCCTTCACCCAGGTGCCGGCCAAGAACGACTTGACGTTGGCGCGGGCCAGGCCGTTGACGGTGAGCGATACCTGCTCGGTCTTCTCGTCGGCGATCTTGAGCGACTCCCACCTCCCGGCCGGAATCAGCCAGGGAAGCGCCACCCAGGACAGTTCCGCGAATTGGTTCTTGATCTTGACGTCGGTGATCGTCGGATCCGCCACGAAAAGACGGTCGTCCTTCCGGTCCGTGTATCCGGCGCGCGCCATCAGGTCGAGGTAATTCACGGCCATGTCGCCCCCGGCCATTCGAAACGGATCGCGGGCGTTGGGGTCCAGGGGATCTCCCCCTTCGAGGATGCTCTTGCCCTTGTAGACGAACCCGGAGAGCGTGAGGGAGGTCTCGCTCCACGGCTTGGGGTTGGTCGGCAGCGCCGCTTCTGCGCCACCGCTGGGAACTCCGTCGAACGGCAGCCCGCCGAGCTTGTAGGCCAGCCGACCGTACACGTCCTTCGAATTGTCGCCGATGCTTCCCGATCCCTCCACCACACCGGCGTTGTAGAGCACGCGGTGCTCGAGCATTCCGTAGGCCTCGAGACCTTGCTGGAAGCCATCGGGAGCCCAGGGGTTGTCGCCGGCGGACTCCGTCAAGACCAGCGGTTCCTGGTCCAGGATGGAGCGGTGCGAGGACAGCAGCATGATTCCTGGCTCGAAGGAGCCGACCTTGAACTGCAGGGCGGGCGAATCGAGCGGGCGCACCAGCAGATTGACGCGCTCCATCTCGGTCGCGATCTCGCTCCCGTCGCGGGCGAACACAACCGATCCCCAGAAGGAGAAATGCTCGTCGAGGGTCCCGGCGCCCAGAATTTCGAGCTCGCCGCCCATACCACCAAATGTGGTGGTCTTGGTCGCGTGATCGTAGTCGACCGCGCTCGTGTAGAGGACAGCGACCGGCGGCATCCCGGGGATCTCTCCCGGCCAGACCGCATGCGGCCAGAGCTTCTTGTAGCCCTCAGCGCCGATCGAGACCGGAGGGATCTTCGTCATTGCCGCATCGTTGCCCCCAGGAAAGCGGTAGCCATTCTGTCGGAATGCCTCGCCGAAGGGAGTCAGCGCGGGGATCGCGACGTGGCAAGTCTGACAGCTCGTCTGGTACTTCCGCGCAAACGCCGGAATCGTGTAGGCATTCCGGGGCGCGATCAGCGCCGCCGAATACAGCACGATCAGCGTCAGCCCGAACACGGTACGTACGTCGAACACCATCGGCTTGGGTCCTTCTCGTAGCATGGCCCCTCCTCGCGTCAGCGGGACTTTCGAACGAGGACGAGGCTAGAAGGACAAGGCGAGCGTCACCATCCGCGGAACGAATCATTCTTCTGATGCGGATGCATCAGAAGTCTGCCAGCCGAGGAGGGCTCAGAGCAGGTGGGTGCGAAGCGCCAGCGAGACTGCCTCGAGCTTGCTGTGGACGTCGAGCTTGCGGAGGATGTTCTGAACGTGGTTCCGTGTCGTCGTAACGCTGATGAACAGTGAATCGGCGATGCCCTGAGTGCTCGTTCCTTCGGCCAGAAGAGCGAGGACCTGGACTTCGCGCGGGGTCAGCACCGGCGACGGGGGCAACGACGGCTCGTTGGCCGCGGGAGCCGACACCGGTGGGGCGTGTTGCTGGGTCAGGATTCGGCGGATCAGCTGGTCGACATCGCGGCGACGATCGACCCGCTCCAGGAAGTGGATCAGCGTGTACTGCCGCGCGCGAGGGCCTGGCATCACGACGATCGAGAAGCTGGCCGGGACGGTCTCGCCCGACTCGTTGCGGACGTCGAGCTCGAAGTGGCGTACCGATTCGTGTCGTTCGACCATGAACGTCAGGGCGCACTGGCGGTCGCAGAAGCGGTTACCGAAGACATCTCGCCCACAGAGGATCTCATGGCAGGACTTGCCGAGGACCTGGGAGGCGGGATAGCCGAGCATCTCCTGGGCACCCTTGTTCCAGATGGCGATGCGCCCCTTCTCGTCGGTCGCGAAGGCGGCCGCGCCGGCGCGGCCGATCACGTCCAGTGGGTCCACGATCAACGCATCCTTTCGCCTCTGCGCGAATCCTCTCCCCCGCGCCTCGTCCAGCGCGCAACGAGAGCGGGCCAATGGTCCTACCTCATCCCACAGGAAGGCAGCGGGATCGTTGGGCCCTGGCGCGGCTGGAGAGCATAGGCACTCGGACCCTGCTTTCGACGAAAAATCAGCGAATCGAATAGCGGACCCTCGCCCTACCACTTGGCCATGCCGCATCAACAAACTGCGGGGTAGAGACTTATGGCGCACTCGGGGAGCGAAAACCGACCCGAAAGATCCGACAAGACCGCTGCGGCGACCCCGCCACGGGTCGCCACTCTTACCCCCCGTCCAGACCTAGCGCGCGGGCGGCGCATTTTGTCGCAGCTTTTCCCCCAGCCGCTTCGCCCAGTCCAGCGACAGCGCGATCTCGCGGCGCTCGGCCGCGCCCCGTCCACGGCCGCCCTACCGGTGCGCGAACTCCTTTGCGGCGGGCGGGTGAACAGGAAGCGATCGCTCACCGGGTCGTAGTCGTAGTCGCGGAACGAGATCTCGGTGGGCGACGGGGGGACCTCGAACAGCGCCTCGGGCTGTCCAACGGAGAGATCGTCGCCGCGCGCGTCGATGGGTGCGCGCATCAGGGTCTCACCGGTGACCATGAACAGCTCGCGCCCGTCCCGGCCCCAGCGGACGCCGCCGGCCCCGCCGGTCGAGACTTGCCAGCTCCCCGAACTCCTGTCCAGACGCCGCAGGCAAGCCTCCTCGCGGCGGGTCTTGTTCGTGAGATCCTCGATGCAGTGCGCCTGTTCTCGGCGGGAATCGAGCAAACCGACGACATCACCATCGTGGTGGTGCGCCGGATGTGACCTTCGAGCCCCCGGGCGCCTTCGCCCTGGGTCCAACCTCGATGGAGAGCGGTTCCGGTGCGGCCGGCGGCCGCACCGGCCTCAGGCGCGCGAATTCGACCTCGACCCGGGCCTCACGCCCCCCCCTACACTCCCCCGGGTAGCAAGCAAGTTCCTGTTCCTCCTGGGCGGCGAGGCCTTCCCGGGGATCGTGCGGCTCACCTGGACGCCGTTCCGCGGGCCCAATGCCAGCGCGGTGGACGCGGTATTCCGCGCCCACCAGATCGCCGCCGCCGCCCCATGACGGGGCACCCACAGGTCGGGGGGCGCTGTTCGTGAACGATCGGCCGCAGACGCTGGGACCTTATCCCGTCGAGCGCGAGCTGGGGCGTGGCGGGATGGGCGTCGTCTATCTCGCGCGCGACCCCAAGCTCGACCGCCGGCGATCAAGGTGCTCCCCGACGAGTTCGCTCGCGACCCGGAGCGGCTGGCGCGCTTCGAGCGCGAGGCCCGATTGCTCGCCTCGCTCAGCCACTCGAACGTGGCCGGCATCTACGGCATCGAGGAGGCTGCCGGGAAGCGACTCCTGATCCTCGAGTACATCCCAGGCGATACGCTGGCGGCCCGCACCACCCTCGGGCCTTTGCCCCTCGACGAGGCGTTGGACGTGTGCCGGCAGATCGCCCTGGCCGTCGAGGCCGCGCACGACGGCGGGGTCGTCCATCGCGACTTGAAGCCCGGCAACGTGAAGATCACGCCCGATGGGCAGGTAAAGGTCCTCGACTTTGGCCTCGCTAAGGGCGGGGCTGGAACGCCGTCCAGCTCGGGCCCGGACCTTTCGCAGTCGCCGACCATCACCTACGCCGCGACCGGTGCCGGCGTGATCCTCGGCACTGCCGCCTATATGAGTCCGGAGAAGGCGCGCGCGAAACCGATCGACAAGCGCACCGACATCTGGTCGTTCGGCTGCGTGCTCTACGAATGCCTGACCGGCCGGCAGGCGTTCGGCGGCGAGACCGTCTCGGACACCATCGCCAGGATCCTCGAGCGCGAGCCCGACTCGTCGGCGCTGCCACCGCAGACGCCGGCGACCGTGCGGGAGCTGCTGCGCCGCTGCCTCGAGAAGGACGCAAAGAAGCGCCAGCGTGACATCGGCGACGCGCGCCTCGAGCTGGAGGAGGCGATCGCCGCCCGGTCCACTGCCACGCGCGCGGCGGCCGCGGCCGCCGAAGCGCGGAGCCGCGCGGTGCCCTCGCCACGCACCTGGGCGCTCGTGGCCGTGGCCCTGGTGCTCGGTGCCGCCGCCGGGATCGGCGTCTGGGTGGCCGCCGGGGCAGGAGCCTCCAGCGCTCGGAGCGGCCGGCCTGTCCACTTGTCGCTGACCACGCCGCCGTCCATTCGTGCTTCGGCTGCGAGCCTTTCACCCGACGGCCGGACCGTCGTCCTCTTCGGCCAAATGCGGAAGCCCGATGGCACCGAAGAGCCACGGTCTCGTCTCTATACGCGGACGCTGGACGACTACGACCTCAAGCCCATCCCCGGGGCAGAGGGGGCAACCTTCTTCAATTTTTCGCCCGATGGGCGCTGGGTCGCGTTCGTGCATGCCGTTTCCGAGGAATCTTCCAAGCTCCGACTCTCCAAGGCCCCCGTGGACGGAAGCTTGCCCCCCGTGGTGCTGAGCGAATGGGACGACGCATGGCGTATGGGCTTCGTTTGGCTCGAGGACGGCGATCTGCTCATCATCACCGATGCCAGCACCAGCTTCTTCCGGCTGCCGACGGGCGGTGGCGCCGCGAAGCCGGCCAAGAAGCTGGATACCGGCGGCGTCTCCCCATCCTTCGACTTCGCGAGTGCCCTTCCCGGGGGGCGCGGCGTCCTCCTCAACGCACATGCGTGGGGTCCGCGCGGCTTTCAGGGCGACCTGTGGCTGCTCGATCCCAAGACGGGCAAGGCACGCCGGCTGCTCGAGAATGCGGGCAATGGCGTCTACTCACGGACGGGGCACCTGCTCTTCACGCGCGGCGAGGCCTTGATGGCCGCTCCCTTCGACCTGAGGCGCCGCGCGGTAACAGACAATGTGATCGCCCTAATGAGCGGCCTGCGGACGCCCAACTCGTGGGATCACGCCTACCTCGATGTGTCCCGGGATGGCAGCCTGTTCTACGCTCCGGGCGGCCGGGTCGGGGTGCGGCGCAGCCTGGCGGTCGCGGACGCAGCAGGAAACGTCACGCCGTTCATCGGCGAGCCGCGCGCCTACCCGGCCGGCGTGGCGATCTCTCGGAACGACCGGAAAGTCGCGGTGGTCATTCCCAACGCGAGAGCAACCTATGAAATCTGGGTGGCCGATCTGGATCGGCCAGGACTTCGACGCGTCATCGCCCTGCCGACGGCCGACTGCGCGGGGTCAAGCTGGTCCCCCGACGGACGGCAGCTGGCATTCAACCGGCAAGCGAGGGACAAGGACGACGGCGCCTATGTACAGCCGGCGGACGGGAGCATGCCGCCCCAACCCGTCATGAAGAGGCGATCGGAGCTGGAGTTCATCACTCCCGGGGCTTGGACGCCGGATGGCTCCGCGCTGTTGGTCAACGCATCATCGGGCGGCACGTCGGACAATCTGGTAGTGCCGATCACGGCGGCGGGAGACACACGGCCAAGGCCCGCCCGATTCTGGCCACGCCCGCGAGCGAATACGGCACTTGCTTCTCGCCCGATGGACGCCTGCTCGCCTTCATCTCCGACGAATCCGGGAGGTACGAGGCCTACGTCGCGAGCTACCTGCGAAACGGAGCGGCGGGCACACCCGTGATGGTCTCCGAGGGGGTGCTAGCTGGGCGCGGTGGTCCGGCCACAAGCTCTACTAGGGTCGGGGCCGTCGACCGGATTCCACCCGCGTTGGAGACGGCGACCGACTTCACCCGGTCCCCTTCTGTGTAGGCCGACATGCGGAAGCTCAGAGCCACGCCTGGCATATTCGACATGCTCGGCGACGGCCGGATGCTCTTCGTCCAGAAAGGCGAGGAGGAAGACGACGTGAGCCAGTTCCACGTCATCCTCGGATGGTCGAATGAGCTTCGCGCTCGGATGAGCCAATCCCGCGCGGCCGGGGGCGCGCGGTGACGTCGCCCGGCCCCGGCGCTTCGCTCGATCTCATTCCTCTCCTTGGAGGTCGTGCCATGCGTCCCCCACCGCTCCGGTTGCGGCGCAGCATCATCGGCCTGGTTCTCTGTGCTCTCATGACCTGCGGCGCTGCTCGGCCGACGGTCGACCGCCCTCCGGTCGAGTGGCTCCGAGAGTTTGCGCGGCCCTTCGCCACCTGCGAGCCCGGCGGCACGGATCGCGACCTTGCGTCGTTGCGCGCCGTGGTCGGCGATGCCCGCATCGTTGCGCTGGGCGAGGTCCAGAGCGGCACGCACGAGTTCTTCCAGATGAAGCACCGCATCGTCGAATACCTCGCCACCCACTTGGGTCTCACCCTCTTCGCCGTCGAAGAGCACATGCCCGAGGCCTACCGGGTGAACGAGTACGTCCTCACCGGAGCGGGCGACCCCAAGGCACTGCTCGCGCGGATCGACCGGCGGAAGAGAACGAAGGAGTTCCTGGACTTTGTCGAGGGGATGCGGGCGTTCAACCAGTCGGGCGGGGGCCGCCTCCAGTTCCTCGGCTTCGACATGCTGGGCCCAACCGACTCGGCGTCGGCGGCCGTCACTCGTTTCGTCGCTCGCGCCGAGCCCGCTTACCTCGACTCGGTCACCCATGCCTACCGGCTCGTGGCGGGGGCCCCGCGGCAAGAAGGCCGGACCGCGGGAGCCCGTGGCCTGTTTCCCGCGGCGGTGGCGGCCGGCCACAAGATCCGCGTCAGCGCCTGGATCCGGACCGAGAACGTGCACGACGGCTCTGCGGCGCTCTGGCTGCGCGGCGATGCCAGCCGCAAGAATGCCGTCGGGGGAAGCACGCGGGAGGTCAGCGGCACCACGCCGTGGACACCCTACGACTTCAGCCTCGACATACCCGACAGCATCTCGACCATCCGCTTCGGCTGCATGCTGGCGGGGAGCGGCACGGCCTGGTTCGATTCGCTGGGCGTCGAGATCGACGGAATCCCCTTTGCCGGAAACGCGGGCCTCGACCTGACCATGGAACGCACCGACCGTCCGGTGGGAACGGACATCAGCGTCTCGAAGGGAGGCGCCTACGCCATCGATCTGGACTCGACGACCGTCTTCGCCGGAAGGCGCAGCCTGGGCATCCGCAGGGTCGGCCCGGACGCGCCTCCCGCCACTGCGACCTGGCCCGAACCCAGCGCGGCGGCCACTCGCGTCCTGGAGCACCTCGAGGCCGGGCGAGCTCGCTTCGCCGCCGCCTCGCCACCTGCCGACGTGGACTGGGCGATCCTGAACGCGCGCACCATCGCCCAGATGTCCGACGTGAACGCCGGACCTGGAGGCAGGCGTGAGGACATCATGGCGGAGAACGTCGCCCAGATGCTAAGTGCCTTCGCCTGATTCGGAATTACCGGACATAGGGCGTTGAAAACGTGAGACCTGCCTTGTATCCCTTGGTTGCTGTTTGCCAACGGCACCTAGGGACAAGGAGGTCTCACGATGAGGCTTCGACTCAGACGGCCGACTCGGTTGTGGTTGCGGCGATTGGACCGCAAGACTCGCGACGCCGAAGTTCGGGTGCGCTGTCGAGTGTTGTTGAAGGTGGCGGCCGGGATGACCCGCCACGCTGCCGCGCGGGCGATCGGCTGTGCGCCCGCGACCGCGTGGCGCATCGTAGCGCGTTTTGAGACCCACGGGGAAGCCGCGCTGATGGACGGTCGGAGTGAGAACGGACGACCCAAGGTCGACGACGATATACGCGCCGGGATCTGCAAGATCCTGGAGCAGAGCCCGCCGGACTTCGGCTTTCCGCGTCCGACCTGGACGCTGGAGCTGTTGACGCGTGTGATCCAGCAGGTGCTGCAGGTGGCGGTGTCGGTCGGTCACCTGTGGAAGATCCTGCGGCGGTTGCGCGTGCGCTGGGGACGTCCGCGTCCAGTCGTGCGCTGCCCGTGGAACGCCGCGCACCGCGCGGCCCGGATCGCGGTGCTGCGCCGCCTGGTGGCGCAGCGGCAGCCGGGCGAGGTGGTGCTCTACGTGGACGAAGCCGATCTGCACCTCAATCCCAAGATCGGTCCCGACTGGATGCTGCTCGGCACGCAGCGCGAGGTGGTGACCCCCGGCCAGAACGAGAAGCGCCACCTGGCGGGCGCCTACGATCCCGCCCATCAGCGGCTGGTCTACGTCACCGGCGATCGCAAGGCGAGCTGGCTGTTCCTGAACCTGCTGCGCGCCCTGCTGGACGCCTGCCGCTGGGCACGCCGCATCCATCTGATCCTCGACAACTACATCATCCACAAGAGCCGCCTGACCCTGGCGTGGCTCGGCCGTCACGGCGCCAAGTTGCGGCTGCACTTCCTGCCGCCCTACTGCCCGAACGAAAACCGGATCGAACGCCTGTGGCTCGATCCGCATGCCAACGTGACCCGTAATCACCGGTGCCGCACCATCGATGAGCTACTGGGCGCGGTTCACCACTACCTCGCCCGACGGTTTGATCTCGCTCAAGTCATTGCCTATGCGGCCTGACCACAGCCTTCCCGAATCAGGCGAAGGCATTTAGCAACAGACGTGGCGTAGGAGAGCCCAGACGCGTTCCGAGAGACCCGGTCGCTCCGGACCCGCTGCGCGGGTGCCATCCTGGCTGCGCTCCCTGACCCACTGACGCGCGCCGGCTCCTGCCGGTCGCGCTGTCGGGAGTCTCACGGAACGCGTCTGGGCTCTCCTACGCCAGCATGCTGGTCGCCGAATTACCCCGTGACCCCCGCCGCCTGCTTCAGCGGCCCCAACACGGTGATCGGGACGTCGAGGTCTCCGAGCTCGGTTCCGCGTCGGGGCCCGTGATAGTCCGAGCCTCCGGTCTCGAGCAGCCCCAGACGGTTGGCGAGGCCGTGCAGGCGCTTCATCGTCGCGGGCGTGTGCTGCGGATGCCACACCTCGATGCCCTTGAGGCCGACTGCCGCCAGGCTCTCGACCACCGCCTGCGAGATCATCGAGCCGGGGTGCGCCAAGACGCTGACCCCCTGGGCCGAATGGATCAGCGCGATCGCTTCCCGTGGCGCGAACGCCGGTCGCGGGATGAACGCCGCACCGCGCGCGCTCAAATAGCGGCGAAAGGCGTCCTCGAGGTCGTGCGCGTGGCGGGCCTGGATGAGCGCCTCGGCGATGTGGGGCCGGCCGACGACACCCGGCCCGGCCAGTCGCAGCACCGCCTCCGGATCCACCGGCGCTCCCAGCTCGCCCAGCCGCTTGACGATGTCGAGCGCGCGCTGACGTCGATCGGACCGGAAGCGAGCCAACCGCTCGTGCAACGGCTCGAATTCAGGATCGAGATAGTAGCCGAGGATGTGGAGGTCGGCGCCGTCGGAGGTCGAGGACAGCTCGATCCCCGGCACCAGCTCGAGAGCCGTGCCGGCCGCCGCGCGAGCGCGCGGCAGCGCCTCCAGGGAATCGTGGTCGGTGACGGCCAGCGCCGAGAGGCGTTTCTGGATCGCCACCGCGACCAGTTCCTCGGGCGACAGCGTGCCGTCGCTGAAATGGGTATGGGCGTGTAGGTCAACGTACCGGCCGCCCGCCGTGGGGGCCGGCCGCCACATCACGCGTTCTCCACGGCCTTGCGCAGCGCCCGCAGCTTGGTCGCCACGTCCCTGAAGCCGGGCTGAGCCGCAAACACCCGCTCGAACTCGGTCAGCGCCTCGCGCAGCTGGGCTCCGGCCTCGAGCGCCAGGCCGAGCTGATAGCGCAGCTCCAGGTTGCTCCCCGGATCCGTCCCTTCCAGCGCGAGCGCGGCCGCGAAATGCTGGATCGATTCGTCGAAGCGACCCTGGTCGAGCAGGCAGCGCCCCATCATCTCGGCGGACCGTTGGGCGAACACCGGGTCCGAGGCGGCGATCCGGAACGACTCCATGGCCGGCTCCAACAATCCCATCTCGCGGTAGGCCATGGCCAGATCGTAGTGGCTCTGCGCGTCGCCGGAAAGCTGGGCTTCGATGCCGCGCTGGAACTCCGAAAGCAAGGCTCCGAGGTCGAAGGAAACCGCCTCGCTCCGACCCAGCGCCATCTCGACCCGGCCGGCCGTCGCCTCGGGTGGATGCGGCGCGGCCGGCGCTTCGACGTCCGTGTCCGGCCTCAGCACCGGGGGTCCCGATTCGTGCGGAGCCGGGGGATTCCAGGCCGGCTCCAGCGCCGGCATCGAGAGTCTTTCGTGCGCCGGAGGTTCGGTCTCGGTCGCGGTCTCCGCCGTCGCCACGGTGGCCCCCGAGGCCAGCTCGCCGAGCCGAGACAGGCGTCGCTCGGCGATCGCGTTGTTCTGATCGTAGGCCTGGGCCCGTTCGAACCAGCTCCTCGCGCCCTCGAGGTCCCCGACTTGGAGAGCGCGATCCCCCAGCTCGCAGGCCACCTGCGCAGCCTCCCGCCGGTCGCCGCGCTGCTCGCAGTTCGCCAACCACAGGTCCATGAGGGCCGGCGGGGCGTGGGGACCCCGATAGAGACCGCGGTAGATCGATGCGGCGTTGTCGAGGCGCCCGACCGCCTCGTAGGCTTGGGCCGCCTCGACCAGCAGCTCGCCGGCCGCTTCGCGCTCCCCGGCGCGGAACCGCTCTTGGGCCTCGGCGAGCAAACGCTCGATCTCGGCCGCGCTGAGGAGGGTGGTCGCCTTCCGCTCGCTGGTGAGCGACGGCGGACGCTCCGCCAGGGAGGGCGAGGAGAAGTCGAGCCCGGTCTCTCCGCCGCGCGCCCGAGCCGCCGGAAAGCGCTCGATGGCATCGGGCTCGTCCTCGATCGATTCGAGGTCGTCGTCGATCCCCTCCGACGGGTCCGGGAAGGGCTGCCGGTCATGGGCCCGCTCGAGGTCGAGTCGATCGGGGGGGGCCGCCGGAAGGAAACCGATCAGACCCGGAGTCGCGTCCTCGGCCGAGGGAGCCAAGGTCGGAGTGCCGTTCAAGCTCGCCGGGGTGCGTTCGGCTTCGAAATCCGCCACCGAGCCCGGACGCATGCGCTCGGCCCGCTCCTCGCAATGCCGCGCCAGATCGTTCTGTCCCAGCCGGCGATAGTGAAACGCAGCCTCGGCCAGCGTGTGGGCCCCGGTCGCCGGATTCTCCGCCACGTGCTGTACCTGGGCCAATCGCTCCAGCGTCCCGACTTCGTCGGGCGACGCCTCGAAGGCCTGCCGCAGGGCGACCATCGCTTCGCGCGCCCGATTCTCGCGCATCAGGTGCTCGGCGTACTGCAGGAGGTACATGGTGGCCTCGGTGGAGAGCCCGTCGAGGGCATGCAGGTGCGCCAGCCGCTCGAGGACCAGGCCGGGCGAAAGCGAGAGCCGCGACATCTTCTTGCAGACCGCGATCGCGTTCTTGTAAAGCGCGACGCGCTCGTACGCCGTGGCGGCCGCCAGGTAACGCTCGACGGCGTTCTGCGTGTCGCCGCGCTTGAACAGCAGGTCGGCCAGCAAGACCAGGTTGTACGGGTCGGAGTCCGGGGCGGCCACCAGCTTCTCGTACTCGGCCAGCGCGCCGTCCAGGTCTCCGCTCTGGATGCAGCGCTGGGCCCGACGCTTGATCTCGATGGCCTTTTCCAAGTCGGAGGTTCTCCCCGGACCCGTTCGTCTCGGCAAGAGCGCAGGCGAATGCGCCGGGCGGGCCCTTCGGGACGGATTCGATCCCTAGGAAGCGCCCAGGACGGAACGCACCACGCCCCGGCAGTCCTCGCTGGCCTCGGCGAGCGCGGACTCGAGGCGGCGCAAATCCATCTCCACCCCTTGCTTATCGGCGCCGTCGGGTATGGACTTCAGGTTGATTTCGACGTTGAGGAGGGCTCCCTCGGCAGCCGCCCGGGCCAAAAGCCCCGCCACCCCCGCATCGGTGATCGCGTTGACGTTGCCCCACTTGGCAACCGCCGCCGCCACCTCCACCAACCGCAGGCAGGCCGCGGCGGTTCGCAACGGAACGCGTGCCGCCTCGAGGTTGGCCTGCGCCAATGCTCGGGCGCGGGCGTCCGCCTCGGACGCCGTGGCATGGGCGAGGCGCCCCGCCTTCAACACCGCCTCGAAGGCTTCGCCATCGGCCCGCGCCAGCCCCATCAGCTCGCCCCGCAAGGCTTCGGCGTCGCGCCTGAGATCCCGCAGCGTCGCCTCCTGCTCGGCGTACTTCTTCTTGCCGGTCGAGAGGTTCGCCACCATGGTGACCAGGCAGCTCGCCAGCGCGCCGGCGAACGCCGCCGCCGTTCCGCCACCCGGCGTGGGCGTCGGGCCGGCGAGTTGATCGAAGAAGCTGGCAATCGAAGTCGCCTCGGCGAGCGGAGGGCGCTTGAGCCTCCGCTCGAGCACCTGGTCGCGCCGGAAGCTCTCGAGCTGCAGCGCGTGCTCCGCCGCATCGAGGAGACAGTACTCGGGCACCAGTCCCACGACCTCGCAGCCGGCGATCGCCGCCCCACGGCGCGCCGCCTCGTCGCGCACCAGGGCCAGCACGCGATGGATCGGCGTCGCCTCGGTGTTGACCAGGTTCATGCTCACCTGCGCCCGACGCCCGCCCTCGATCGAGAAGCCGAGCGCCCGCACGTGCTTGAGCCCGCCGTTCTGCTCGCGGATCGCCCGCGCGATCGCCTGCGCGATGCGCACGTCGCCGGTGTTGAGGTTGGCGTTGAACGCCACCAGAAAACGCCGCGCCCCAACCGCCGTCGCCCCGGCCTTCGGGTGAATCTTCGCCGGGCCGAAATCGGGCGCGCGCGCGGGGTCTTTGCCGATCCGCTCGCGCAGGCCTTCGAATTCGCCGCGGCGCACGTCGGCCAGGCTCACGCGGTCGGGACGCGAGGCGGCGGCCTCGTAGAGGAACACCGGGATCTCGAGCTCCTCGCCGATGCGCAGACCCAGGGCGCGGGCCAGGTCGGCGCACTCGTCCAACGTGAGCCCCTCGATCGGCACGAACGGCACCACGTCGGTCGCCCCCATGCGCGGATGCTCGCCCCGGTGATGGTTCAAGTCGATCAGCTCGGCCGCGCGGCGCACCGCGCGAAAGGCGGCCTCCATCACCGCTTCCGGCTCGCCGGCGAAGGTCACGACCGAGCGATGGTGATCGGGGTCCATCTCGCTGTCGAGGAACGT
This sequence comes from Candidatus Eiseniibacteriota bacterium, assembly GCA_036505355.1. Classification (GTDB taxonomy): domain Bacteria; phylum Eisenbacteria; class RBG-16-71-46; order RBG-16-71-46; family RBG-16-71-46; genus WS-8. The sequence goes on from DASXTP010000105.1 coordinate 24,487, forward strand.
GGCGCCGGGGACCGAGGTGATGGCGCGGATCAGGTCGTCCACCACCTCGCGGCGGCGGCCTTCCGAGAAGTTGGGCACGCACTCGACGAGTCGGGTCATGACCGGGGCCTGGTTCGAGCACGACGCGCGTCGGGGATCGCGGCCCCGCTCACGGCCACACCCGCCGCTCCATCGCCGGCAGCGCCAGGTCGGCGCCGCGCACGAACACGCAGTCCGGGCGCACCGCCGGCATCCAGTAGGGCAGCTCCTCGAGGGTCTCGCATTCCCAGGTCACCGCATCCCCCGATGCCCCGGGGTTCAAGTGCCCCACTTGATCTTGCAGGCCGAGCGCCTTGGCGGCATTCCAGGTGATGGCGAGCAGTAGCTCTTCGGGCCGGAATCCGCACAGTCGCGCTGCCAGCGCCGCGCACTCGAGCAGCGATTGGGCGGGGGCAGTGCCGGGGTTGAAGTCGGTGGCGATCGCGACCCGCGCCCCACTCTTGCGCAGCATGCGGGCCTTGGGCAGGCGCTGGCCCAACGTGAGCGCGGCGGCCGGCAGCAGCACCCCCACCGTGCCCGACGCCGCCAGGGCCGCCCAATCTTCCTCGGTCGCCTTCTCGAGGTGGTCGGCCGAAAGGGCCCCGAGCTCGGCCGCGAGCCGCGCCCCGCCGCTGTGCTCCAGCTGATCGGCGTGCACCCGCAGCCCCATGCCGTGCTCGCGCGCCCGCGTGAGCACGCGCCGGCATTCCTCGACCGTGAACGCCACCGGATCGCAAAACACGTCCACCGCGGTGGCGAGCTCACGGCTCACGATCTCCGGCATCAGATCGCACATCGCCTCGACGTAGTCGCCGCGACGCTCGTGGTACTCCTCGGGCAGCGCGTGCAGCAGCAGCGCCGTGCGCTGCACCCGCACCGGTACCCGCTGCACCGCCCCGCGCATCAACCCAAGCAGGCGCAGCTCGTCCCGCGGCTTGAGCCCATAGCCGCTCTTGACCTCGACGGTGGTGCAGCCACTGGCGCGCCAGCGCTCGAGACGCGCGGCCAGCGACTTCTCGAGCGCCTCGTCGCGCTCGGTGGTGGTGGCGCGCACCGTCGTCCGAATGCCGCCGCCGCCGGCCGCGATCTTGGCGTAGCTCTCGCCGCCGAGCTTGCGCCGGAACTCCTGGGCCCGATGACCGGCGAAGATCATGTGGGTGTGGCAGTCCACCAGCCCCGGCGTGACGAGCCGCCCGTTGGCGTTGATCGGGCGCGCCTCGCCGTGGCGTCGCATCAGCTCGGCGCTGATTCCGACCTCGAGCACGCGGCCGTCCCGGAACACCACCGCCCCCTTCGGGTAGCGGATGACGCCGCGGCCTTCCGGATCGGGGGTGACCACCTCGGAGGCGTTGTAGAGCAACAGATACGCCGCGCGCCCGGCGACGGTCCGCACCGAGGGATCGCGCGCCGGCCCGACCGTGGTCGACGGCTTTGCCATGTCAGTCGGTGACTCCCGGCAGCTTCATCCCGGTTCGGCGCGCGTGCTCGATGGCTTCGGGGTAGCCGGCGTCGGCGTGCCGCATCACCCCGGTTCCCGGGTCGTTCGTCAACACCCTCGTCAGCCGCTCGTCGGCCGCCGCGCTGCCGTCACAGACCACCACCATGCCGGCATGGATCGAGTTGCCGATGCCTACCCCACCGCCATGATGCACGCTCACCCACGAGGCGCCCGAGGCGGTGTTGAGCAGGGCGTTCAAGATCGGCCAGTCGGCCACCGCGTCGCTGCCGTCCCGCATCCCCTCGGTTTCACGAAACGGCGACGCCACCGAGCCGGCGTCGAGATGGTCCCGCCCGATCACGATCGGGGCGGCGAGTCGACCTTCGCGCACCATGCGGTTGAAGCGCATCCCGAGCCGCGCCCGCTCGCCGTGGCCCAACCAGCAGATCCGCGCCGGCAGTCCTTGGAAGCGCACCTGCTTCTGGGCCAGCGGGATCCAGCGGTGGAGCCGGGCATCGTGTGGAAACTCCTCGAGCGCCGCCTGGTCGGTGGCCAGGATGTCGGCGGGCTCGCCCGAAAGCGCCGCCCAACGGAACGGTCCCTTGCCGACGCAGAACAGCGGCCGCACGTATTCGGGCACGAAGCCCGGATACGAGAACGCCTGATCGTGCGGCAGCCCGCCTTGCTCGGCCTCGCCCCGCAGGTTGTTGCCGTAGTCGAACAGCACGGTGCCCCGCGCCTTCCAGGTCAACAGCGCCCGCACCTGCTGCGCCATCGAGGCGCGGGCCCGGCGCACGTGCTCCTCGGGCTGTCGCGCGCGCAGCTCGGCCGCCTGCTCGAGCGAGAGCCCGGCCGGGACGTAGCCGTTGAGCGGATCGTGAGCCGACGTCTGGTCGGTGGCCACGTCGGGCTTGAGGCCGCGCTCGAGCAGCAGGGCGTGCACTTCGGCCGCGTTACCCACCAGGCCCACCGACAACGGCCGCCTCGACTCCGCGGCTCCCCGCGCCCACGCCAGCGCCTCGTCCAGCGAACGGGTGAGCCGGTCGCAGTAGCCGGTCTCGACGCGGCGTCGCGCCCGCGCTTCGTCCACCTCGACCGCCAGACACACGCCCCCGTTCATGGTGATCGCGAGCGGCTGCGCCCCCCCCATGCCACCCAGCCCGGCGGTGAGCACCACGCGACCAGCCAGTGAACCGCCGAAATGGCGCGCCGCGCACTCGGCGAAGGTCTCGAAGGTGCCCTGGACGATGCCCTGAGAGCCGATGTAGATCCAGGAGCCGGCGGTCATCTGACCGAACATGATGAGGCCCTTGCCCTCCAGCTCCCAGAAGTGCTCCCAGGTCGCCCAGCGCGGCACCAGCAGCGAGTTGGCGATCAGGACGCGGGGCGCGTGGGGGTGGGTGCGGAACACTCCCACCGCCTTGCCCGACTGCACCAGCAACGTCTCGTCGTTCTCGAGTGCGCGGAGTGCTACGACCAGGCCATCGAAGGCCGCCCACGAGCGGGCCGCCTTGCCGGTGCCACCGTAGACCACGAGATCGTCGGGGCGCTCGGCGACCTCGGGATCGAGGTTGTTCATCAACATGCGGAGCGCGGCTTCCTGGGTCCACCCCTTGCACGACTGCGCCGTCCCGCGCGGCGCCCGCACGGTCCGTGCCTGGGAACGGCTCGTGATCACGGCGCTCATGACGCCAACACCTCCTCGGCCAGGCGCACCGGCGCCTTCGACACCACCCATCGCGCGACCACCTCGCACGGCTCGGACAACGGCCGATCGCCCTCGGGCGCCGGCGCCAACCGGCGCACCGCTCCATAGAGCCGCTCCGCGCCCTGGCCGGCCTGGAGCGGCCGCCGGAACTCGAGCGCGCGACAGGCGCACAGCAGCTCGAGCGCCACCACCCGGGCCGCGTTGTCGACCACCTGGCGCAGGTGCCGCGCCGCGATCGGCGCCATGCTCACGTGGTCCTCGAGGCCGCCGCCGGTGGGAATGGAGTCGACGCTCGCCGGATGGCAGAGCACCTTGTTCTCCGACACCAACGCGGCCGCGGTGTACTGGGCCATCATGTACCCCGACTCGAGGCCCGGCTCGCTCGCCAGTACGGCTGGCAGCTCCGAGACCCGCCCGTCGGTGAGGCGGTCGATGCGGCGCTCGGACAGCGATGCCACCTCGGCAACCGCGATCTTGAGGTAGTCGGCGGCCAGCGCCACCGGCTGGGCGTGGAACAATCCCGCCGAGATCACGATACCCGGTTCGGCCAACACCAGCGGATTGTCGTTCACGCTGTTGATCTCGACCTCGAGCTGGCGCTCGACGTGGATCAGGGCATCCCACGATGCGCCCATCACCTGGGGCACGCAGCGCAGGCTGTAGGCGTCCTGCACGCGGTCGCAGTTGGCGTGGGATGCCACCAGCGCGCTGCCCTCCGAGTACGCGCGCAAGCGCCGCGCGGTCTCGAGCGCGCCCGGATAGGGCCGCAATCCCTGGACGTCGGCGCGCGCCGGCTGGAAGGAGCCGAGCAGCACCTCGGTGGACAACGCCGCCGCGGCGACCGCCGCTTCCCACAACGCCCGCGCATCCACGCACGCCAGCGCCGCCAAGGCGGTCGAGAGCTGGGTGCCGTTGATGAGCGCCAGCCCTTCCTTGGCCTCGAGCGTCAGCGGCTGGAGACCCGCGCCGCGCAGCGCCAAGGCGGCCGGCATGCGCTGGGCGCCGTGATCCGACCCGAGCCACGCTTCTCCTTCCCCGACCAGCACCAACGCCAGGTGGGCGAGCGGCGCCAGATCGCCCGAGGCGCCGACCGAACCCTGCAGGGGGATGACCGGCGTCAGGTTGCGCTCGAGCAACTGGAGCAGGGCGTCCACCAGCTCGGGCCGGCAGCCCGAGCAGCCGCGCGACAGCGACGCGGCGCGCAAGAAGATCATGGCCCGGGAAACGTCGCGAGACGCCAGGGGCCCGACGCCAGCCGAGTGCGAGCGCAGCAGGTTGAGCTGGAGCTGGCGCACTTGCTCGGGCTCGATCGGGTGATCCTTGAGCTCCCCGAAGCCCGTGGTCACGCCGTACACCGCCCGCCCCTCGGCGAGCGCGGTCTCGATCACCCGCCGGCTCGCCACCAGGCGCTGGCGCGCCGACTTGCCCAGGGTCACCGGAGCGCCCTTCCGGGCCACCTGCACCACGTCGCCCAACCCGAGCGGCCGACTCCCGAGCTCGATCACCCCTGCTCCTCGGAAAGGGCCTCACAGACTCGCGGCCCACCCAGAAACTCGGCCGCCTCCCGGGCCAGCGCCCGGGCGTCGCCCAAGAGGCGCGGCGTGACCGGAAGCGCGTCGAGAAACGGGCCACGGTAGGAGGCTTTCGCCAGGCGCGCGTCGCACACCACCAGCACGCCCCGGTCGTCGGCGCGACGGATCAGGCGCCCGACCCCCTGGCGGAAGCGCAGCACCGCCTCCGGCACGCTGTCGTTCCGGAACGGGTCGAGCCCGCGCTCGCGGAGTCGCTCGCCCCGCGCTTCGACCAACGGATCGTCGGGCACCGAAAACGGCAGCTTCGCCACCACCAGGATCTCCAGGGTCTCACCGGGGAAGTCGACACCTTCCCACAGGTTCTGAACTCCGAGCAAGATCGCACCGCGCCGCTCCCGGAACCGCTCGCTGACCCGGCTCGCCGGGCCGTCCCATTCCTGGGCCAGCAGCAGGCGTCCCGACGGCAGGCGGCCGAGCAAGTGCTCGCGGACGCGGCGCAGCCGCTCGTGAGCGGTGAAGAGCACCAGCTGGCTGCGGTCGGTGTGCTCGGCAAGCGAGGCGACCACCTCGGCGATGTCGCGGGCCTCGTCGTCCGAGGCGCGGGCATGGATGAAGGTCTTCATCTGGCGCTCGAGCGGGAACGGGGACGGGTAGGAGGCCACTTCCACGTCCCCCTCGTTCCGATCCTCGAGTCCCAAGCGCTCGGCGACGAACCGGAAGTCACCACCGGCCGACAGGGTGGCCGAGGTGAGCACCGTCGCACGCGCGCGGTCCACCACCAGACGCCGGGCATGTCGCCCCACCGAGACCGGTGACCCGTGCAGCTCGACGCCCCGCCCCGATCCCCCGCCGGGCGCGGCGGTCGTTCCCGGCTGCCGTCCGGTGCGCCAGTACACCCAGTCCCGCTCCGCAGCCTCGGCCAGATGCTCGAGGTCTCCCCCCAGGGTCCGCCACACCGCGGCGCCGCGCTCGAGCTCCGCAGCCAGATCCTCCACCGAGACCGAAGCGCCCGAATCCCCGCGCACCGCCACGTCGGCGACCCGCGACGCCAGCATACCGAGGGAACGCGCGAAGCTCTCACACCCGGAGAGCAGCGCCTCCAAGGGCTCGAGATCGGACCCCAGCAGCTCCCCCACCGATCGATAGCGTTGACGCGAGCCGTACAGCTCGTCGCGCTCGCTCCGAGGCTCGACCGCTTGGAAGAAGCGCTCGATCTCGGCCCGGGTGCCGGTCGCTCTCTCGAGCAAGCGGTCCACCTCGGCCGCCACCTCGGCTCGCGGCGCCTCCTGGAACAGCGGCAGCATCAGGCCGCGCACCCTCGCAGCGAGCCCCCGCGGCGCTCCAGCGCCGGCAGCGCGCCCGCTCCCCAGCAAGCGAAGCGCCTCCTCCATGCGGTGGCGCGAGACCGAGCGTTCGAGCTGCGCGAGCAATACCCCTTCCAGGCGGTGGGCCTCGTCCACCACCAGCAGGTCGAACTTCGGCAGCAGCCCCTCGGTCTCACCCGAGAGCGCCAGTACCGCATGATTCACGATCAGGAGCCGGGCCTCCCCGGCGCGCCTGCGCGCCGTCGCCCAGGGGCATTCGCGGGCGCGGCGGCAGGTCAAGGTCGAGCAGGCCACCGGGTCGGCCGCCACCCGGGGGCGCAGTCGCCGGTAGGTCTCGGCATCCGAGGCCGGGAAGCGGTCGAGATCCCCCTCGGGGTCGGACGCGCCCCATCGCTTGAGCTGCTCGAGCGTTTCGACCTCTTCGGCGCCGGCGCTCCATAGGGCTTCCAGGGCTCGCGGGCACAGGTAGTTCTGCTTGCCCTTGAGCCGGGCACAGGGAAGGCTCACCCCCAATACTTCGAGCAACGCCGGAAGATCGCGCTCGAAGAGCTGGTCCTGGAGGGATTTGGTACAGGTGGCAATGACGGTGCGCTGGCCCGTCTCGAGTCCGGCCAGCACGGCGGGCAGCAAGTACGCCAAGGACTTGCCGACCCCGGTCGGGGCCTCGGCGAAGAGCACGCCCCCCTGCTCGAACACCCGTGCCACGTCGGCGGCCATGACGCGCTGGGCCGCACGGTCCTCATAGCGCGGCCAGGCGGTGGCCAACCGTCCGTCGGCGCGAAACAGTGCCTCGACCCGATCCCTCAGCGACACGCGCGCTCCCCCTAAAACGAAGAAACCAATCGGAAGTGGAGCTTGCCTTCGGCCGGGGAACGCCCGGGCTCGAGCCCGTAGTCCAGCCCCACCAGACCTCCCGCGGCCTCCAATCGCAGGCCGAACCCTACACCGTCCGCGGCCCGCGATACGAGCCGGTCGCCGCCGGTCGGAAGCGGAACGCGAGTGCCGCTGATGGCATGGTCCCAGAACAAGGCCGCGTAGGGCCGCTCGCCCAGGAACCAGCGCCATTCCAAGCGCGACAGCCCGTAGCGGTCGACCCGCAGCTCCTGCTCGTCGTGGCCACGCAGGGTGGCCGCACCGCCCAGCGGATAGCGCTCGAACAGTGGCAGCAGGCGCTGCGAGCTGAAGCGTCCGGCACCCGAAAGCTCCACCGTCCAGCCGGCATGCGACCAGCGCCCGCTGCGCCCGCTCGGGAGATGCCACTCGACATGGCACTCGACCGCGCCGGCGTGCGCGGTCTGGCTCCCCGACGGGCGAAGCCGCTCCGACTTGTAGGTCTGAGACACCTCCACCCGGGCTCGCCCGCCACGCCGGGCGACCCAGCGATCGTTCCGGACGTCCCACTCGAATGCCAGCCGCGTGGTCTTGAGGCTTGCCTCCTCCACCGTCTCCCGGGGCTGCACGACGCGCTCCTGCTCGTAGCCTACCTCGAGCTTCTCCCGACCCGACAACAGCAGCTGCACGCGGCCGGCGCCACGGGTCCTGGTGTACAAAGTGTCTTCGACATGCTGCTCGAGCGCGGCTTCGAGCCTGATCGGTGCCATGAACACCAGGGGCTCGGCATAGCGCACCCCGAAGGATTCCACCCCACGCGCGCGCGATTCCCAGGCGAGCCCGGCCGAGCGCCCGGTACCCGCCAGGTTGTCGAGCTCGAGCCGCAGGTTGCCGACCGCCCCTCCCTGTCCCTGCAAGCCGAGCAGGCCGTCGACCCGGTTGTAGCGCGGCTCCTCCACTCGATAGACGAGCTGCGCTTGGCGCCAGTCGCTCTCGCCCTCGAGCCCGACGTAGCTCACGGTCCGGAACAGCCCGAGCTGGAGCAGCCGATCCCGAGCCGCTTCGGCAGCCGCTCGGTCGTAGAGGTTGCCCTCCAGCGACCCGACGCAGCGTCGAAGGATCGCGTGCCGCGTCACACGCAGGCCGTCGATCCGCGCCCGGCTGATCCTGACCTCGGGGCCCAGCGCCCCACCGACGCGGACCCGCGCACCCGCGCTGTCCCACTCGAGCGAGGTCACGCCCAGCCGGGCATACGGATGCTCTCGCTCGGCCGCATGTCGCACCGCCCGAGTCACGGCCTCCCCCAGCGCGCGGGGCGAGGCCCAGCTCCCGGGCTCGAGGCCGAGCGAGGTGGCGAAGGCCAGGGAATCCCCCGGGACCGGCGTGTCGAGCGTGAGGTTGGCGAGTCGGAACCGGGATCCTTCGTGCACCTCGATCCACAGAGTCGGCTCCGGGATCCCGGTCGACGACAACCACGCGGCTTGGGCCTGCGCTTCGAGGTAGCCCATGTTCTGCAGCTCGGTGACCAGCCGTCCCAGCGGCTCGACCAGGGCGGTGGAATCGGGGGTCGCGCGCAACGCCGTGGCGAACAGACCCTCGACCTGCCGTCGCGTCAGGACGACGCCCCGGTAGTCGAGGTGGGCGGACGCCGCTGTGGCCGTTCCTCCCACCAGCAAGGTGGCGATCAATACCAGGCGCGCGGTCATCAGAAAAACGCCCTCAGCTCGGCCCGCCCGGTGTGCTGGGTCGCGGCCCCGGAGCGGTCGATCAAGGTCCAGCTGATCCCGAGCGTGGTGCTCTCGCGCAGGCGGTAGTCGACTCGTGCCGAGCCCTGCCAGCGGGGTGCACCTGCCGGATCCGTCGACGGCAGCAGGCTCAATGCCGGCGGGCCCCACTGCAGGGCGCGCCGGGCGCTCAGCTCGACGGTGCCGCGGGCGCCCACGGCGACGCTGGCGTCGGGCCCGAGCTGTAGGGTGCGGGTCCATCCGCTGGCCGCCCCACCGCCGGCGCGAGACCACGAGGCATCGACGCTGGCAGCCGCACGTCGGCGCGCATCCGGAGCAAAGCTCAGCTGCCCCAACGCGCCTCCTTCGTCCAGCGCGCGGCGGAAAGAGCTGCTGGCTCCGAGCGCCTGGGTGGCCTCTCGGCGATCCCACCGCGCCTCGAGCTCGGTGGTCCAGCCGGTCCCGGGCCGCGCCCTCCAGCGGGCGCTCGACCGGCGTTCTTCCGAGGTCTGCGAGAAGTTCTCGTAGCCCCGGTCGGAGCTGGCGCGGCGTTCGAGGCGGAGTCTCAGCGCGCCGGCACGCGACCCGGGTGCCAGCTCGGCCTCGAGGCGCTGACTCAACGACGCTCTCGACAGCCCGCCGTCGCCCAGCGTGACCGCGGGGGACAGCAAGGCGTCCGTCACGCGCGCCGCGCCGCGCCGCCGTCCCTCGCTTTCGAACGCGAACTCGATCCGGGAGCCGCGCCACGCCTCGGAGGCTCCAAACTGCCAGGCGAGCCGGGCGCTGGTCGCGGTGCGGCTCACGGGACGGAGCGCCGGGTCGACCGTCAGGGACAGATCATAGCTCCCGGTACCCACCAGGTTTCCCAGACTATCGTAGGCTCCTTGGCCGGGCCCGACAAAGGTCAACACTCGCCGGCGCGCGTTCTCGCCTTCGCTCGTGATTTCGAGGTTCAAGATCCCGGACAGTCCGCGCCTGGCGTCGGCGGCCCGCAGCCGCGCGCTGGCGAGATCACTCCGCGTGCGTCGCGCGTCGGCGAGGGGCATCCACTGGCGGCGTTGGTAGCTCAGCACCGCCCCCCAGGGGGCTGCGGCCGGCGTCTGCAGGCCGAGGCTCGCGGTGCGGGCTTCGGCCTGATCCTCGAACCCGAGGGCCGTCAGCCGGGCCTCGCGCCGCACCGCATATCCGGCCTGGCCCTGCCAGGCCAGGTTTCGGGGGCTGCGCAGCTCGCCGCCCAGCTCTCGAGAGCGTTCTCCGACCCGCCCGGTGTCGCTGGGGAAGCGGCGTTCGTCCCAATCCCCGCGCACCCTCGGCTCGAGCCACGGCAGCTGGAGTCCGAGCTCGCCGCTTTCCCGCTCCCGCCCGCCTCGCGGAAAGGAGATCCGATCCTGTTCCCCGTCGGCACGATCCCAGCGCAGCAGCGTGGTCACGGTCCCGCTGTTCCGCCACTCGGCCGAGCGCCGCCACGATCGAAAGCCGTCGGGGGTCTCGAGCCGGCCGAGCATCGCCTTGAGCTCGCCCCCCAGCGGACGCAAGAACCCCGAGACTTCGGTGCGCGTCTGGTGATCGAGGTCGCCGCCCGAAGGCAGTCCCCAGTCCTCCTCCGTGAAAGGCCGCTCGAGCCGGCTGAAGGGTTGGAAACGGGATTCCACGGTACGCAGCCGGGCCGACAGCCCGCCGTGGCGGCCGAGCCAGAACGGCACCGCACCTTCCAGGGCCAGCGACGCGCTGCCCGCACGCCCCAGGTTGTCGTCGTCGTCCCGCGACGAGAAGGTGTTGAGATCATGGCGGGAGAGGGCCCCCTCAAGGTCGAGGGTCGCGGGGCCACGGCGGACTCCGCCCGCCAGGCTCCAGAGCTGGCGGGAGTCTGGCAGCGGCAGCGAGCGCCCGATTCGGTACTCGCCGTTGCCGCTGCCCACGTAACGGTAGGCGATCCGACCGGCGCTCGAGCCCGACTCCGCATAGTCCCCGCGCCCCGCTCCGACTCGCGTGAACTGCAGGGCATAGCGCCCCGAATCGCGTCCCACGAACACGAACCCCGAATCCGGGCTCAGATCATAATCGCCTCTTCCGCTCGTCACCCCACCGCCGAGCGCCGCGCCGGCCGAGTCGCCGGCGGCCGCCAGCACCAGGCGATCCCCGGCGTCGAAGGCCGTCCCGAGCGGCCGCCCGCCGTCGTCGTACTCGGTGAGCAGCGTGGTGTGCGCGTACCAGCCGCCCCGCTGCCAGCTCGCCGCGGTGGCCGCCAGGTTGCGTCGGAATCGGTTGACCGCGAACTGGTACTCGACGGTGATGCGCGACGCCGAGGTGATCGGTCGCCGGTTCGTGAAGGTGAGGCGCGCCTGATCGTAGTCCATCGCGTAGTCGGCGCTCTCGCCGCGGATCAGTCGCTCGCCGTCGACCGTCACCACCTCGCTTCCAGGCACCACCGTGATTCCGGTGCCGCCTTGGCGGTCGGTGAGCAGGTACGGTCCTTGGCGCCCTTCGACGCCGAAGAACTGCAGCCGGTGGTACTCGCCCTGTGCGCTGGCCGCGGCCACCACGCCGCGGAGATCACCGGTGCCCCACTCCCCGCGCACGCCCTGGAGGTGGCGCTCGAGGCGCGCGAATTCGCCCCGCTGCAAGTTCAAGCTGACGTCGCCGAGCGCCGCGCCTCCGTTCGGCGCTCGCAGCTCGATCAGCAGGCGATCGATCGATTGGAGATCCTGGGTGCTGCCTTCGGCCGTGAGCGGTGTATTGCGGTCCGAGAGCACGCCGGTGAGCTCCACCCCCGGCGCTAGCGTACCGGTCACCCCCAGATCGAGCGATTGGCGGAAGAAGGCGTCCTGGTTGGAGCCGAAGTCGACGGCGACCGTCTTGTTGCCGGTCAGCAACAACGAGGTCCCGATCGGGGCTTCGGTGGGGGATCGCGCGGTCATCCGCCGGGGCGTGAACCACCCCGGCTCGACCGGCTGCGAATCGACGGCGGCGCCGGACCCGACGGCAGGCACCGGGTGGTACGCCTGCAGCTGCAGTTCGAGCGGCGGCGGGTCCATCAGCCAGCAAGCCCGAACGAGCAGGGTCTCGCCCGGGATCGGCTCGCGCAGCAGCCTCAGAACGCCACGCGTCCGGTCGAGCGCGTAGTCGACATCGCGCAGCAGAGAACCCCGGGCGGTCCAGATCGAATCGGTCCCGGCGCGCAAGAAGGCGTGGGGCAGGAGGTATTGAACGGTGCTCGACCGCTGGACCACCGCCACGACACCACAGGCGGGGTCCGAGACTACCGCCGCCGGCTCCCCGGCCGCCACGCACCGAGCCATCATCAACGCAGCGAGCATCCACCCCCGGCCCAAGGCGATCGAGCATCGACCTCCGCGACCCGGTCGCAGCTCCCGGCCCGGCGAGCGCGGCCCGCGGCTCATGGTTTTCGGCCTCGCAGCTCGAGCGACGGATTCGGCTCGGCCTTGATCTCGTCCACCACGGCAATGCGCACGGCCCAACGCGCCACCCGGCCGGGAGCGGTCTCGGCCACCAGCAGAGAGCCGAGCACGCCCGGAGCGAACGCCACGGCCCTGGGCCGGAGGAAGTCGTGCCGCTCGGCCAACAGCGCACCGTTGGCGCGGAAGATCCACACGGCACCTGCGGCTTCGTCTGCCACCGCGACCCCGCCCGAATCGTCCACGGCCACCGCCAACTCTCCGGCCGTCGCCGAGCGGGCCGGGAGCGGGAGTCGCCAGGTGGCGCGGACCGAGCCATCCTGACCGAGCCGCTGCACGCGCGCGCTCGAAACCTCCACGGTGACCAGATCGCCGCGGGGCGCGACCGCGACCGCCCGCAGCCCGCGGAACGAGCCGGGAGTCGGGCCGAACCCGCCGATGGCGCGACGGAAGCGGCCCGCGAAGTCGAAGGCCAGGATGCGCTCGCGGGCGGCGTCCACCACGAAGAGCGCACCGCCGCGATCGGCCGCCAGGCCCGTGGGATCGACACGTCCCAGTTGGCGCTCGAGCTCCGGTGAGCCCAGGTCCACGGCGACCCCGAGCCGCCGGCCAAAGAAGTCGTACGTCAGCACCCTCCGGTTCTCCCGGTCGAGCACCGCCACGCCGAGACCGCCGAGGACCACCACAGAGCCCGGCCGCCGCATCTGCCCCGGATCGCTGCCGAGGGCGCCCGTCTCGCCCAACAGCCGGCCCGCTCGATCGAACCACTGGAGGCGGTGGAGCGCGGCGTCGGAGACGTACACTTGCCCCATCGAATTCACCGCCATCCCCGCCGGCTCGATCACCTGACCGGGACCGTCGCCGCTCCCGGCCAGGGTCGACATCTTCATCAGCACGACGCGCTCGTTGCCCGGTCCGCGGGCGGGGGGAACCGCCGACGGCGCCGCGGGCAGCGTGTCGGGGCGTTCGGAGGGAACCGGTGGAGCCACGGTCGCCGCAGAGTCCGAGCCCGGCGACGAGTCCGCGAACGATGCCGCGACCCTCGGATCGGGAGCCACCGAAGTGACCGCCCGCGGCGGCGAACTCGCGGCCGCCGAACTCTCCCACGGCAGGGCGATCCAAGCCGTGGCCAGCGCCCGCACGAGGGGAATGCCCCCCCGTCGGCTCCACTTGAAATGGCGCGATCGACTGCGTTGGCTCGGTCGGTTGCTTCCTCGATGCGGCTTGAAGACCACGATCCCCGGGCACCCGCCGCAGGCGGGTCGCCATCCTTCGCACGCCTTGCGCTCGGACGTTTTCAAAACGGAGCCTTCCGCAGCCTGCGGCTCAGAAATGCACGCGCACCCCGAACTGAAACGCGGTCGGGTCGCCACCGACCGGGACGCACTCCAGATTCCACGACCGCGCCGCCGCCGCGGCGCCGCCCGCATAGCGGGCGGCGTGGATCGCGCTCACCAACCGGTTGGCGATCGCCAGGGCCAAGGCGGTGTTGGCCCGAAGCGCCGCGCGTTCGGCGCGCTTGCGCTCGTCGCCGTATTGGCGATAGCTCTGCTCGTCGGCCCACGCCCAGGTGTCCGAGCCCGTGAGCTGGTGCTGGGCGATGTATTGGTTGTACGCCGCCGGATCGCCGTAATAGAGGTTGGCGGCGTCACGCCGGACCACCAGCCGATTGTATTCGTCGCTGCTCGGGTACTGCCCGACGATGCGACGGAACTCTTCGTCCCGCGACCGCAGGTCGATCCCGGCGAACAGTTGCGCCGTACGCTCGTAGGTCAGGCGCCGCAACTGCTCCTGGATCCGAAACGAGGTGAACGAGGCCCAGACGCCGACCTCGGCCACGGCAAAGACCTTGGCCGAGGTGCGCCGGCCGAGCGTGGCTTGGCCCCACCCCGGAACCGTGAGCGACTGGAGGAGAATGCGGGCGCGTTCGACCCCGAGCCCACTCACGTGCCCGCGCCTTCCGCTGATCGAGGACCGCCGCTCGCCCCGGCCCGTGGCGAACCCCTCCATCGCGGATGACGCCAGGGCGAGCCGCGAGCACTCCACCGGCGAGCCGGTCCCGTGCGCATCGAGCGGCAGGGCCCGATCCTCGGCACCCGACCACGAAGGATCGAATGGTGCCGCGGTCCGGGCGCCCAACTCGGGCCCTTCGCTCCATCGCTCGGCTCCTGATGCTTGCGTCGCGGCCGGGCCCACCGTCATCATGGCAAGCCCGACCCACGCTCGCAGGACCACTCGAGGCCTCACCGGAAGCTCCTCTGGACGGCGAGCCGCATCTCCGGTCGGCCCTGCCGGAGTCGAGCGTTGGCCTTGAGCTCGAACCCGCGCCCGAGCGCCAGGTGCCGGTTTCGCGCGGCGCGCAGCCCGTCGGCAGCAGCCAAGAGATGATTGACCCACAGGCCGACCTCGACCCCGCGCGCGCGCCCGAGCTTCTGGTTGGAGCGCAGGCGCAGGTCGTCGAACTGCTCGCGGGAGGTCGCGTCCGCCCAACCGGGCAACAGCCGCGATTCCGAAGCGATGGCGTCGTAAAAGGCCTCGTGATCCGCCGCGTACAGCGTTTCGAGCGACGACGGGTCCTCGCCGGTGGCATCGGCCCAGCGCTCGAAGGACCAGGTGCTGGCCGAATCTCCGGGGGCTCCCACCATCGCCGTGGCGTCGTCGCGCAGTCGATCGGCGTCGCGGTGGAACAGCCACCAGCCCGCCCACCCGGCCGCCTCGGCGACCAGGAACCACAGGCCACGGGGCTCTCCCTCCACGAGCTGGCCCGTTCCCGGCACCGCGGCCGAAAGCACCAACGCCCGCAGCTCGGCATCGGCTCCCGGCGTCCGCACCACGCTATCCTCGGGGACCGTCCACTCGCGCTCGATGGCTCGCTGCGCCAGCAGTAGCTCCGGCTCCCTGGAGTCCGCCAGGCATGCCAGCGCCAGCGCCGATCGGTCCGCCGGCGGGGGCGCGGCATGGTCCCACCGCGCGCTCGCCTCGGATGGAAACGGCACCGACAGGGTGAGCGCCAAGACCATGCAGCCGATCATCGGATCAACCCCACCGTCATCACCTCGCTCTGTTCCGAGCCGGCGCTCCGGAACTTGAGGCGAGCCAGATACAGCCCGGCCGGCACTTCGCCCGGATCCCAAACCTCCAAGTTGTCAGCACGCCGGCCCGCGCGGCGGAACGAAGCCACCTCGTGCCCCGAGGTGTCGAGGATCTTGAATTCCACGTCGGCCGGCTCGCTGAGCTGGTAGGCAAAGGCCACCGGGCGGCGCCGCGCCGGGTTGGGAAACACCTTGAGCGATCCCCGGACCAGCGGACCCGCGCTGGGCGGGCCGGCCGCCGCGGTCCGAACCAGATCGAGCGTGCTGGTTCGCCCCGGATCCCCACCCACCATGGTCCAGGCGCTCGCGATCGGATCGGCCAGCGGCGTGGGGAGCGAATAGGCATAGAGCGAGCCGAAGCGCGAGTTCTCGACATCGCGCAGGCTGTCGGTCACCGCCCGATCCGGCACCACGATCTCCACCGTGCCGTCGCGATCGAGATCGGCCGCCACCGGCGAGCCCACCACCCCGGAGCCGCTCGCGAGCGGCCAGCCGGTGGGCTGCCCACCCGACGCGGTCAGCGCGGCGACGATGCCGCTGCCGTTCATGGCCACCACCTCACCGCGCCCGTCTCCGTCGACATCCACCAGCAGCGGTGGGCTGTCGGTGCGCAAGCTCTCGTGGGTCGCGCGCCGCGGCCATCCCGGCGAGGGGTACCCGCTTTGGTTCCAGAATGCCACCCGCGAGGTGGTCGACTGGGTGAGCACCTCGGCATAGCCGTCCCCGTCCGGATCCCCGGCCCCCAGCGACGCCACCAGCGTGTCGCCCAGCGCACGCCCCCAGCCCGGCAGGAGATTGCCGACCGGACAGAAGGCCCACAAACGATCGGCGTAATGGGCGATCAACGTTCGTTCCCCCGATCCGCAGGTCGCACCCTCCGTGGCAGGCCGCCCCCGCCCGTCGAAGTCGAGCCACAGGAAATCGGGCTCGAACCCCGCACCCCCTAGCCGCTGGGGCCAGTCACCGGCGACGTTGAACCCACCGCCGAACGGACCGCTGGGATCATCATCCAGCGCCGCCACGTCCCCCTCCCCCCCGCCGGCAGCGATCCTGGCCATGCCCGGGGGCGCACCCACCGGATTGGGGTCCACCGCGAGCCGGCCGCTCACTCCACCGGCGAGCGCGAGCCCGCTCACCGCTCGAATCGAGCCGTCGAGCCGCAACGCGTACACATGGCCGTCCGCACATCCTACATACACCGTGGCGTTGGGAGAGAATCCGGCGATCACCGGTGGCGTGGTCACGATCGAGGGCAACGGCGGGGGCCAGCCGGGCAAGGCGGCCCCGGCGGAATCGACCAGCCACACGCGCCCGCCGGCGAAGCTGGTGTCGGGCCCATCGGGGAAGGTCGTGACCGCGAAGTACGATGGCCCGCGCAGCGGCTGTCCCGGCACCCCCGGTTCGCCGAGCGGGAGCGCCGCCATCACCGCTCGCGGTCGCCGGTCCAGATGGGCGAAGGCGGCGGTGCTGTCGCGGACCCCGCGGCCGCTGACCCGCACCGCGAACAGCGCCGCGCTGTCGGGGCTGTCGATGGCGCCACCCGCCCAGCACACCTCGAGCGATCGATCCCCGTCGAGGTCCGTGGCCAGCAGCACCGGGCCGCCCGGCGGAAAGTCGCCGGCGGCCGGCCACCCGGCGAGCTGCCACGTCCGCGACGCCGAGAAGCGCATCACCGGACCCGGGTCGTCGAGGAAGTCGAGACGCACGTGTGGTCGGGTCCCGATGTGCGGGCTGAGGTTGGGCGTGGTCGAATCGGAGAGCGACGGATTGTTGCTACGGAAGTAGGGATCGAACGGGCTCCCGAGCACGAACGGCGAGCTGATATCGCCGAGGTCGCCGAGCCCGTCCGCTTCGATCACCGTCTCGCCGCGCCGCGCCGGGTTCGAGTTGAAGCCGTAGTCCGGGTTGACTCGTAAGGCGGTGGTGAACGGGATCACGCTGGCGTCGATGTGCCACACCACCATGCCGCCGCCCGGCAGTAGCGCGTCGTACTCGAACCGGTCGGGCCGCTTGGGCCCGAGCACCACCCGGGTCGTCATGTCCTGGTCCAGATCGACGGTGTCCGCCGGAGCCAGGTGGCGATTCTCGAGCAGCAGGTACTCGTCGCTCGACAAGAACACCCGGCGAACGTCGGGGTGGCGTTCGATGTCGGTCACCGCCATGGTGTCGCCCCACGAAGGCTCGACGAAGTCGAGCGTATCGGTGGTGAAGAACCGCTGGAAGGGATCGACGCTCGGCGGCAGCAGGCCGGTGGCGAAGATCACACTGCCGTCCCTCAGCTCGACCAGGGAACCGGCCAGGTTCCCGGCGTCCATCAGACTCCACAAGCCTGTCACCGGATAGCCGCTGTTGACGTCGTAGACGTCGTACATGCCGAACAGATTGTGGCCGTTCTCGTGAGCGATCACGCCGTTCAGCGCGCTGTAGAAGCCATCCTGGATCTCGGTCTCGGGCACGAAGGCGCAACGATCGATCGGGCGGAGGCGGTTGGTGGAATCGGGAAAGATCACCACGTTGGTGTCGTCGAGACCGACGGTGAAAGATGGGATGTCGAGCGGGCTGTCGAACCGGACGTCGCTCTGCGCGTCGCTGCCGGCGTGGATGATCATGAAGCGATCGTAGGCGTCCCACGGGATGCGATCCCCGAGCACGATCGACTGGGAGTCGGCAGCGAACATCATGGTGCGGAACATGTGGACCGCGGCCGCGTAGAGGTCCACGGTCGCATCCCAAGGTCCGAAGTCGGCCATGTCGCTGACCGAATAGGCTTGGGTTTCGGAGCGCGGCCAGACGTCGCCCTCGATCACGGTGCGGCCATAGGACTGGGCGTCGTAGAAGCGCCGCAGCGCCTCCAGGTGAGCCAAGCAGAAGGTCCGGTTGTGAGGTGGCCGATCGATCGGCGGCGCCAGCGTGTCGGGTCCCGAGAGGTCGAAACGGCCGTCCCCGGTCGAGCGGTCTCCGTCACGATCGGCCCGAAAGTCGATACGCAGGAACGCGACCCGTATCGTGTCGGGCGGGCCCAAGGTGCTCGCCACCGCCATCTCCGGGGTGCCTTGCCCGGTCCCCGCTTCCGTGGTTGTTGCCGGGCTCCTCGAGCGGGCGGCGGTGGGAAGGTGCGGATTGCGGGCCGGAGTAGCGGGCGGCGTCCATTCGCGGCGGCGGTTGGCACGCGCCGACCAGTCCACCGCGGGCGGGCTCAGGAAGTGGCGAAGGCGTCGCCAGCGCTCGAGCCGGGCTGCCGAGAGCCGCCTCGCCTCCTCGAGCACCCGGGGCTCGAGCTGGCCGCGGGCGGCGTCCGAGGATCGCAACCGGCGAACAACGAGACGGCCGGAGGAGGACGCCTCACTCTCTCCGGCCAGCGACAGGATCAGAACGATGCCAACTGCCAGATACCGTCCGCCCAAGAGGGGTACCGGTTGCGAGGGCGTCCGCTAGAAGCGGTAACCGAGCGTGAGCTTCTTCACGTACCCGAGACCCGAGTCCTTGGCCTCCGGGATGCTGCCCAAGTCCAGGTTCAGGCCCTTGAAGGTCACCCCGATCCCATACGTGAAGTCGCTGATATCCCCCAGCGGATCCTCGTACCATCCGATGCGGCCGGCCAACTGATCCGCATACCGTAGCTCGAGCCCACCGTTGTAGGTGCGGAAGTCGTTGGTGACCAGCGATTGGTTGAAATCGCCGACCATCAGGGCTCCATAGTTCTTGTTCGAATAGGCCTCCCACGCGAACCCGGCCTTGATGTTCCGGCCCAGCGGATCCGCCTTGTCCGCGTCGACGAACGCCACGCTGGGGCCCAGGTTCTGCACGTTCATTCCGAGGCTGAGCCGTGCCGCCGGGATCCGGTAGAGGCTCGCCAGATCGAGCCCGAACGTCGCGCCCACGCCCCCCGGATTGTCCGGATCGAGCTGGATGCGGATGTACTTGAGCGAGGCGCCGAGCGCGAACTCGGGAAGGATCTGCGTCCCGTAGTAGAGGGCGGGCGAGAACTCGTTGGAGCCGAACGTGCCCTGGGGGTCTCCGGTCTGGCCGGTCCGGTCGCTCTGCCCATAGGAAAGGAACACCACGCCGAGCCCGAGCGCCCCCCACCCCTGCACCGGGTGGACGTAGGTGAGGTAGTTGTAGCTCACGTCGCTCGCCAGGCTGGGGACGAGCTGCGCGTAGGTCAGCTCGACCGCTTTGCGATTCACGAAGCCGAGGGCGGCCGGGTTCCACCACGTCGCACCGGTCGGATCGTCGGCCACGGCCACCCCGGCGGCCCCCATCCCGTTCTGTCGGCCCCCGGGCTGGATATCGAGAGATCGGCCGGTGCCCTGGGCCCCAGCCGAAGAGGCCAGGATCAAGCCCAGGAGCACGACCAAGAGATTGCGCAAGAACCGCATACGAGCTCCTCCGGACACGCTACCAGCCCCTGTCCCAGTTGGATGAAACATACTACACCGGGCCGGGCCCCGAGGCTCCAAGGTTTTTTCCCGAGCCGAGTTGGCTAGCGATTGACGATCACGAACCGCCCTTCCGCGTGGGCCTTCTGGCGGTCACTGCTGGTCCCATTCGGGGCCCGCGGATTGACGTGCACGCGGAACAGGTAGACGCCGTTGGCGAGCACTCCACCCTCGTCGTCCCGCCCATCCCATGGGATCTGCACCTGCCCCAGACCACCCAGCGCCTCCAAGGTCCGGACCAGTCGTCCCGACACCGTGTAGATCCGGAGCAGCACGTTGACCGAATCGCCCGGCGCATCCACCACGAAGCTCCCTCCGGCACCCGGGCCTCTCGAAGCGGTGGGGTTGGGGAACAGCAGGGCCCGCTCGACCTTGAGCCCGGGATTGTCGGACACCTCGAAGTCGATGACGGCGGTGGAGCGGTGTTCCGCGGCGGCGATCCCGAACGCGAGATTGTCGGCGGCGCTCACGACGATGCGGTGGGGCCCGGAGCTCAGTCCGGGCAACTGGTAGGTGGCGGTGCCGGACTGGTACGAATCGGCTGCGTAGCGGAAGCTCGAGGTGATCTCCTGGCGCTGTCTCGAGCTCCCGTCGGTGGTGACGACGATTCCGTTCTGCGGTTTGTGGCCGGTGATCAAAATCCCGTTCGGATCGAACAGGTCAACACGCAACACCGCGGTCGGTCGCACCGAGCGGGCGTTCCCCGGGAACGAGAGCGTGATGTGTGGGCCTTCACGGTCGTCGGCAGGCGGCGTGCCGACTGCGACCTCGAAGGGCAGACTGCCGGCGCCGTCCGAATCCGCCGGCGCGCCTTGGACGTAGGCGCGAGCCCGTGCGCGCGGACCGGCCACTCCATCCATGGGCACCACGAATCGGCCCTCGAACCGGCCGCCCGATAGGCGAACGTCGCCACGGAACATCGGCGCCGCGCGAAACGGATACGTCTTGCAGACACCGAAGGCGCAGTCCGGGAGCGTGTCGACGGGCGCGGAATCCTCGATCAACAGCGAGGCGCTGCCATCGAGCGGTATCGGCGCCCCCCCGGGCCGTTCGACCACCTGGCCACGGATCGTCAGGCGCCGCCCCCGGATCGCCTGACCCACGGCGTTGCCAAACGAGTCCTCGAGCGCCACCTCGACGAACAGGCGCGGCAGGAGCAGGCGGGTCGCCGCGTCACCCATGAGCTGATACTTCTGGTTGTTGGTGCCGCCGGTCTTGGCAGCGAGCAGGGCCGTGCTGAGCGTGTTGAAATACTGACCACTGGCCGGCTCGCGCTCGAACACCTGGTGGAATAGCGCCTGGTTGAGCGAGGCGTTGATGTTGGTGAGCGCCAGCTCGGTGGCCGAAATCACGCCGATACAGCCACCGTTCGGATTGAGGATGAGCCGCTCCCCCAGGCTCTGCACCGTGGGGTCGTTGTACCGGCCGACGTCGCAGGAGGCGGCCACGAACACGCTCGGGCGCGTGGCGTTCACCATCCCTTCGGCATCGGTGTCGAGCAGCACGCTCTCGTCGGCGATCTTGAACGGGCTGCCGTGGCCGATGAAATTGAACAACACCACCCCTTGGTTCACCTCGTTCAGGATGTCGTTCCGCGCGGCGGGCTTGGTGTCGTTTGGCCCGTCCGGGTAGCGGTGCAAGTACACATAACCGCGGTCGATATGGGCGGGCAGGGCGTCGCGGTCGAGGGCCGCGGTCTGCTCGACATGGAGCCAGGCGAGCGGGTCGGGGTCGGCGCCCGCCTTGTCGTCGTCGGCGATCAGCATCACGCGGTTGCGCCAGTCGCCGAGCGGCGCACCGCGTTCGTAGGCCACCAGCTTGCGCACGTAAGCCAGCGCCCCCGCCGCGTCGCGGGCCGGAATCCGACCACCCTGGAAGTCCGGGATCACCTGCGTCGGGTTGTCCACGTTGAGCAGCCAGTCATCGGTCGCGAACTGGCGCAGCACCAGGAAGTTGAGATCGAAGCCCCCCTCGTAGCTCGGCAGCAGCCCGGGCGAGAACCCGACCGGAGCACCTCCCTTGAAATTCTTGAAGTCGGAGGTGGCATCCCCGAGCAGGGTCACGAAGGTCGGCACCTTCCCCCAATGGAACGCCGCGTGCAGAAAGTTCCGGACCGCCCCGGGATCGGTACGGCCGCCGGAGAACTGGTCGTACACCGCCGACAGCGGCACCGAGACGGCCTCGTAGGGCGGATCCGATGCCAGCGGCAGGTGATCGCGGCGCCAGGCCAGCAGTTCTTGGGCGGCGAATTGCAGGCCGTCCAGGTAAATGATCAGGTAGTCGGCGCGGTGCGTGAGGTCGCGAAGGTTTTCGAGGCTCGAGCTGGGCGCGTCGAACACCTCGCTGTTCGGCAGCTTCACGATCCGCGACGCATCCGGCCAGTCAGTGACGATCCGGTATCGACGAACCTCGCCTGCCCCGGCCTCAACCGGCCGAAAGCGTAGTCGCCACGCGCCCGGGCCGAGCTGATCGTAGCCGGGCGGAAGGACGGTGATTTCGATCGGTTCCAGAGGATTGGTGACATCGAACACCCGCGGCATCGAGTCGGGGCCCACGGTGAAGGGTCCGATCCGGTAGATGTCGTCGCCGGTCGTCGGCGGTGCCTCGAATTCGAGCTGGTTGCCTACCGGCTCGAAGCGCCGCTGATAGAAGAGGTCGAACCACGCCACCCCGACCCGGTCCACCCGCAGCGGGGCGAGCCGCGGATCGCGGTCGATGTAGTCCACCACCGTCATTTCCAGACGGGCGCCGCTCTCGGCCAGCCCGGTGAATGTGGTGTCGAACGTCTGGGCGCTCTGGAGCCCGGCACTGACATCGGCGCCGTTCCCGTTCCAGCCCCGGCGCGGGAAGCTCAACGACCCCAGGCGGACGTCCACATAGTGATCGAAGACTCCAGGACTCTTCGGGGTAGGCACGGCGGGCAGCTCCGGGAACGGCGGCAGGCCCCACAGCCGCAGCCTCAGCCGCGCCGGCTGGCTCGGATCGATCCCGGGGGCTGCAGCCTCCGGAGCGAAGGTTTGGCCGCGATTGAGGCTGGTCCAGAACCATTTCTCCCAGAACAGAGTGCTGCGCTGATAGCTGCCGTCGTCCTCAAGGCCCGTGATCGGCGAGGCGGAGGGCCAATACTCGTTGTCCGCCTCGTGATGGAGGCGCTCCGGAAAGCTCAGGGGCGTCACGGCGACGGTCGTGTCCAGCAACGCCCGGGACCTGGACGCGATGCGCAGCGACGAGTCGGGCATCGGGTCTTCGGTCGTGGCGATCGTCAGGTAGTAGTAGTTGCGGGTCTCGTAGGGATGGTCGATGGAGGTCGTCTCGGGCTGGGAAGGGTCGTAGAAGTTCGCCCAGTCGCTGGGACCGAGGGCGAAGAAGTAGAAATACTCTTGGTTTTTGTTGAACTTCCCGTCGCCGTCTTCGACGAACTGGATGGCCACCTCCCGCAGGCCGCACGAGTCGCAGTAGCTGTCCTCGGGGAGGACCGGAAGTCCGGGCCAGGTGAAGAGCCTCAGACTGTCGAGGGGAGTGTTCAGGCTGTCGGCGAAGAGCTCGCTGTTCCGCACCTGGCCGAACTCGACCCGATAGAAGCCGGTCGTCGGGATGGCGATCTTCACCCACCGACGGCCGGCATAGAGGCTGGTATCGGGCACCACGCTCGCCATGCGCGGCGCGGCAGCCCGACTCGCCACCGGCGCGACCCGGGCCGGGCGCTCCGCCCCGCGCCAGGCCTTGCCCTGCTCGTAGTTGACCAGCACCGCACGGTACACGGACTCGAACGGGTCCGGAGGCGCAACCGGGCGACTTTCCTCGGTCCCGCCTTCCCATCGAACCTCGACCTCGACCCGGTGGTGGATGGTGAGGCGGCGATCGGCCGCGTCGTACTCCGCCGGGCGGACCGCGATGCGCGCGACGCGCTGGTCCCTCATCCACGAGAGTCCGATCAAACGGGCGACCGAGGGTGGAGGACCGGTTGCGCGTCCGCCGGCGCCCCGCTCGCCGGTCGCAAGAGCCCAACCCGGCGTCGCTCCTCCGATCATCCCCTCCCCTCGCCCGGCCACGGAGGGGTTCGCGAGCAGGATGCCCTCGCGCACGTCGGTGGCGGCCACGCTGGCGGTGACTCGAACCGTCCCCTGAGGCGGCACGGCCACGCACAGCACCCGCTCCGGCAACCGCGATTCGCCCGGACCACCGCCTCGATCGTAACCTGGCAGCTCGAGCTGGAGCCCTTGGCCGGGAGACGGAACGGGCTCGAGTTGGGCCTCCGGGACGTCCACCAGCAGACGCACGCCCGTGGGAGAAGCGGCCAGCAGCCGCACGGCGCGGGGTTGGGCCTTGACCGTCGCAGGCGCCAGGCACAGCAGCACCAGGTGCGACCGCAGCGCGTGGCGCAGCCCCCGCCGGATCGACCACGCCGGCCGAGGGCGCACCGGTGAGGAGGGGCTCAGAACTTCTCGGCCTCCTCGATCAGGAAGTTCGGGATGTCGTCGACGACCTTGTACCGCAGCCGGCACCGATGGCAGGTGAAGGTGTTGGCTTCGGCGCTGTACTCCAGGTCGCCCTTGCAGGCCGGACACACCAGCAACGCGAGCAGGTCAGGACTCAGGGCCATGGGACTCCTCGACGGCGAAGATTCGAGTGACCGCCGCGCGGCCGGTCACGGTGAACAAGGGGGTCACAAGGCGCTTGAAATCCTCTCCTCCGGCGGGCGCGGCAAAGTCAGGCCGTGTCTGAAAACGCCCGATCCCTGCGTTGGTTCGGTCATTCCTCGCTCGATGTGGCCCAAAGACCACGATCCCGCTCGTCTCTCCCTCGCACGCCTTGCGCTCGCGCGTTTTCAGACACAGCCTAGCCAGCCCCTCGGCCGAGGGTCAAGCCGACCCGGCGCCAGCCTCTCCTGATGACTCGCGAAACACTCCGATACCCCGATATTTTCGCAGTCGCCCTTCGACCAGCTCATCACCGGATACACCGATCATGGCGTCCAGGTGCCGCACAACCGCCGCCCCGAGCGTAGCGGCCGCCGCCTCGGCATCCCGGTGGGCACCGCCCAGCGGCTCGGGCAGCACGCCGTCGACGACGCCCAACCGCGCCAGGTCGGACGCGGTGAGCTTGAGAGCCTCCGCCGCCAACGCGCCCTTCTTGCCATCCCGCCACAGGATCGAGGCACACCCTTCGGGCGAGATCACCGAATAGATCGAGTTCTCGAACATCAGCACCCGATCCGCCACCGCAATCGCCAGCGCCCCGCCGGACCCTCCTTCGCCGACGATCACGGTCACGATCGGCACCGGCAGGCGAGCCATCTCCCGCAAGTTGACCGCGATCGCCTCGGCCTGGCCGCGCTCCTCGGCTCCCAGTCCCGGGTAGGCTCCCGGGGTGTCGACCAGGGTGACCACCGGCATGCGGAATCGCGCCGCGGTCTGCATCAGTCGGAGCGCCTTGCGATAGCCCTCGGGGTTCGCCATGCCGAAGCGCCGCTGCAGGTTTTCCTTCGTGTCGCGGCCCTTCTGGTGTCCGATCACCATCACCGGTCGGCCGTCCAGGAACGCCGGGCCGCCCACCACCGCCGGATCGTCGGCGAAGTGCCGGTCGCCGTGCAGCTCCATCCATCCCTGGAAACAGCGATCGATGTAGTCGAGCGCGTAGGGCCGCCGCGGGTGGCGGGCGAGCTGGACTCGTTGGTACGCAGTCAGGTTCGCGTAGATCTCGCGACGTAGGGCCTCGGCCTTGCGCTCGAGATCGTTGACCTCCGCGCGTGAG
This sequence comes from Candidatus Eiseniibacteriota bacterium, assembly GCA_036505355.1. Lineage (GTDB taxonomy): Bacteria > Eisenbacteria > RBG-16-71-46 > RBG-16-71-46 > RBG-16-71-46 > WS-8. The sequence goes on from DASXTP010000105.1 coordinate 49,764, forward strand.
TCCAGGCCTCCTTCGGCGGCCTGGGTCTTGAGCTCCTCGATCTTCTGCTCGAGCTCGAGGACCGGCTTCTCGAAGTCCAGCCAGACCGTCATGTCGCCGCCTTTCCCCAGCGCACCCGAAGCTCCGGGAAGCGCTCCTGAAGCCGCGCGATCAGCGCGTCGTCTTCGGCCACGCGGAAGCGCCGGGATCGCAGCGCCCGCCGCAGGTGGTTCGGCCCCACGATGTGTAGATACACCTCCGATTCCCCGGGGCACGACGACAGGACCTCGTCCACCCCGACCATCCAGTCCTCGCTGAGCTGCTCGGCTCGCATCTCGATGTGGAGGTGCCGGCGATAGGCGCGCTGCGCGTCTTCGTACGGACCCACTTCGGTGAGCAGCAACCGCACCGGCCGCTCCTCCCGCACCTCGACTCGACCGGTGGCCACCACGACGCGATCCGCCACCAGGTGCGAGCGCGCCGCCTCGAACGCATCCGGGAACACCGTGCATTCGATTCGCCCGCTCAAATCCTCGAGGGTGATCACGGCCATGCGTTTGCCGCCTCGCGTGGTGATCGGCTTGACGTCTCCGATCAAGCCACCCACCCGGACCTCGGAGCCGTCTTCGAGCTGGGCCGACTCCGCCACCGAGTGAGTCGTGATCCGCGACAGCGACTCGCGCAGCGGCTCGAGCGGGTGCTCCGAGAAATAGAAACCCAACACCTCCTTCTCGCGCGTGCTGCGATCCCGCTGGGTCCACGCCGGAACGTCCGGCAGCGGAGGCGCGACCACCGCCACGCCCCCCTGATCGGTCCGCTCCCCGAACAGCAGCGATTGCCCGCTTTGCCGCTCGCGGCTCATCGCCGCGGCCAGCTCGAGCATCGGCCCGGCCGCGGCGAACAGGGCGCCGCGCTCGGGCCCCAGTCCGTCGCACGCCCCCGCCGCCACCAGGCTCTCCAGCACCCGGCGGTTCACCGCTCGACCCTCCAGCCGCCGTGCCAGGTCGAACAGGTCACGGAAGGGCCCGCCCGCCTCGCGCGCCGCCACCAGCACCTCCACCGCCGATTGCCCGACGTTGCGCACCGCGCCGAGACCAAACCGGATCTGCCCTTCCTCGAGCCCGAACGTCCACTCCGATCGGTTCACGTCGGGGGGCAGGAGTTCCAGGCCCAGCCGGCGGACCTCCTGGATCAGGGTCACGATCCGCGCGCTGTCGCCCATCTCGCTGGTCAGGGTGGCGGCCATGAACTCGGCCGGGAAGTTCGCCTTGAGGTAGGCGCACTGGTAGGCGAGGAGGGCGTAGGCGGCGGAATGGGAGTTGTGGACGACCAGGCCGTTGGCCACGAAATTGTGGTCTACCTCGACGGTGAGATCGTAAGTGTCTTCAAATCCGCGCGGCTCGATCGAGGTGACGCGGTCCCAGAAGACGTCGGAACAGGCTATGTCCATGAGACGACGAGAGTCGAAAAAGCGGGCGAGCCTCGCCAACGTGGAGCGTCGGAAGCCACGCTTGAGCCGTGAGCCGTTCCCCGTGGACTCGCGCATCGACACGCCCGATGCTTCCTCGAGTTCTCGCCACTTGAGCCCCAGCCTGACCCTCTCTTGCGCGACCCATCTCCTGATCTCGGGGGGGATCGTGTCCCGGCTCGTGCGATCAGGTGCCGCATCGGACACGCGGGCTCTGAGCTGTCCCACTTGTTTCTCTCGGCCGACGATGTGGGGCACAATCGTCTCGAGGAACGTCCGTACCGTATTCTCTCCTAGAAGGTTCACCGTGAAGCCCCGTTTGAGCCCGCCGCGGTATTTGAACTGTTTCCTGTGGATCCCGCTCACCATCCCGAGCCGCAGCAACAGGGTCTGAACGCCGCGGGCGAGGCCTTCCGACGAGGTTGCATGGAAGGGGACGGCATTCGTTCGGTTTGCAATGAAGCCGTCGCCGGCCCACAGCCGCCCGAGGAATATCTCGAGGTCACAATTACGGAGGAGAAAGACCTCACCCGGAATGCGTTTTTCCGTGGCCCTGCAACCGAGCACTCCCAACCGCTGCGCCCACTGGAACGCCCCCGAGCGTCGCACGGGAGCATCCAGCACCAGTGCGAGATTGCCTTCCGTTGTCGCGAGGTACTCGTCCGCGACCTCTCGAACTCGGCCTGCCGATGGACCCAGATTGGCGCAGACCTCCATCCTGCCGCCCGGTCGGGTATCGATCCTCGCAACCGTATCGGGAAAACAAGCGATCGCCCGAGCAAAGTCGTCCACCAGCGCCCGGTCATTGCCGTAGAAGTAGAGACTCGTGGGATGACAGGTGTTGCCCTCGGCGATCAAGCCTGCCAGCGTGATCAACTCGTGCCTGGGCCATGTCCGCCTCCCCGCTACTTGCAGTCGGCGGGCAACCGCGACCCGATCACCGAGCTTCAACTCGGCCAGATGCTTCCAGCCATCGAGTGTCCGGAACGGATGATTGGCCGTCGCCGTGATGCGCTTCCCCAGCGCGGTCTGGAGCTCATAGACGAGCTTGCGCCCGTTCCAGACCACGTCGGTAACCTCGCGTGGTCGTAATCGTAGATTCGCGTCCAGAGCGTGCACCTGGAACGGCCTGCGCTTTTCGAAAAGCGACCGCACGGTCGTCGTCTCACCGGTTGCCGCATGAATGACCTCGGTATCCCCCGTGAGACAGCGGTTGAACCCGTAGCCGGCGAACTTCTCCATGGTGGCGAAGATCTTCTCGGCCTTCGCCGCCGAGATCTTGCGGTGCCGGCAGCCTTCGATGAACGCCAGGCGCTTGGCTTCCATTTCCTCGGGTCGCTTCTTCCCCATCGCCCTTCGCAGCTCGTCGGCTTGGGCCATGGAGAACCCTGCCAGCACGTTCGCGGCCTGCATGACCTGCTCTTGGTAGACGAACACGCCGTACGTGGCCTTGAGGATCGGCTCCAGGTCGGGGTGGTCGTAGGTCACCACCTTGCGGCCGTGCTTGCAGTCGATGAAGTAGGGGATGTTCTCCATCGGCCCGGGACGATAGAGCGCGTTCATCGCCACCAGGTCTTCGAACACGGTGGGCTTGAGCGGCCGCAGGTAGTCGCGCATGCCGCTCGACTCGAACTGGAACACGCCGACCGTGTCGGCACGCTGGAACACCTCGTAGGCCGGGGCGTCGTCCTTGGGCAAGTCCTGAAGATCGATCGACACGTTGTGATGGCGCTTCACCAGCTCGACCGCCCCGGCCAGCACCGACAGGGTGCGTAGCCCGAGGAAGTCCATTTTGAGCAGACCCGCCTTCTCGACCGACTTCATGTCCCACTGCGTCGTGATCGACTCGTCCTTCTGACGGCACAGCGGCACGTAGTCGAGCAGCGGCCCGGGGGTGATCAGCACCCCCGCGGCGTGGGTCGAAGCGTGGCGCGCCAGGCCCTCCAGCACCCTGGCGCTGTGCAGCAGCTTGGCGTAGGCCGGTCCCCGCTCCGGAAGGTTCTTGAGCTCGGGCGACAGCTCGAGCGCCCGCTCGAGCGTCATGCCGAGCCCGTCCGGCACCAGCTTGGCGACCCGGTCCACGTCGGCGAACGCCAGGCCCAGGGCCCGGCCGACATCGCGCACCACTCCCTTGGCACCCATGGTGCCGAAGGTGATGATCTGCGTGACGTTGCCCTCGCCGTACTTCTGGCGCACGTACTCGATCACCTCGCCGCGCCGCAGGTCGTCGAAGTCGATGTCGATGTCGGGCATGCTCACGCGCTCGGGGTTCAGGAAGCGCTCGAAGATCAGGCCGTGGCGAAGCGGGTCGATGTCGGTGATGTGCAGGACGTACGCCACCAGCGAGCCCGCCACCGAGCCGCGTCCCGGGCCGACACCGATCCCGCGGCTGCGCGCGAAGGCGATGAAGTCGCGCACGATCAGGAAGTACGACGCGAAGCCCATGCGACAGATCACGTCGAGCTCGTAGTCGAGACGCTTGCGCACCTCGTCGCCGATCTCGGCCAAGCGCGTCTTCAGCTCCGCCGCGGCCAGCTCGCGCAGGTAATCCTCGGCGCTCGCGACGCCGGCCGGCAGCGGGAACTCTGGCAGCAAAGGCTTGCCGAAGTGGAGCTGCAGGTTGCAGCGCTCGGCGATCGCCACGGTGTTGCGGATGGCCTCGGGGAACTCGGCGAAGGCCGTCTTCATCTCGTCGGCCGACTTGAAGTACACCTGGTCGGTCTCGTAGCGGAGCCGGTTCGGATCGCTGACCGCCTTGCCGGTCTGGATGCACAGCAGCACGTCGTGGGCGTCGGCGTCCTCGTGACGGAGATAATGACAGTCGTTGGTGGCGACCAGCGGGATGCCGGTGCGCTTCGAGAGCGCGGCCGCGCGCTGGCGGATCTTCTCCTCGATCGCGAGCCCATGGTTCTGGATCTCGAGGAAGAAGTTCTCCGCCCCAAACAGCTCGCGGTAGAAGACCGCAGTCTGGAAAGCGCGCTCCTCGTTGTCCTCGGCGAGGTCGGCGCCGATCTCTCCCTTGGGACAAGCCGACAGCGCCAGCAGTCCCCCTGCATATCGCGCAAGGACCTCGTGGTCGACCCGCGGCTTGTAGTAGAAGCCCTCGAGAAAGGCGAGTGACGACAGGCGCATCAGGTTGCGGAACCCGGGCTCGTCGCGCGCCAGCAGCACCAAGTGGTGGGAGGTCTCCCGGGTTCGGTCCTGGCGCCGGCCGCGGGTGACGTAGGCCTCCATGCCCACGATCGGCTTGACCCCCGCGCGGCGCGCCTCCTGGTAGAACTCGACCGCGCCGAACAGCGCGCCGTGGTCGGTGAGCGCCAGGGCCGGCATCTTGAGCTCGGCGGCGCGCTCCACCATGCGCGGCAGCGGGCTCGCGCCGTCGAGCAGGGAATAGTCGCTGTGGTTGTGGAGGTGGACGAAGTCGGAATGTTGCATGGCGCGTCCTGCGCGGCGGCTGTCGGGCGCGGCCTCGCGCCGCGGGTGCGCCTAATCTAGCACAAAGCTTCCGGCTGAGCGGCCGAGGTTTCCGGCCCGATCGCCGGCGACGACCTCGAAGCGGTGCGTTCCGCGCTTCGGTCGCCGCAGGGGTCGCCAGCGGAGCATGCCGTTCTCCGGGTCCCACTCGGTGGGCACGCGGCGTCCATCGACGAAGAAATAGGAAGCGCGCGCGTCGACGCCGCTGCCTTGCTCGGTCACCCGGGTCTCGAGCGCCCAGCGGCTGTACGGGCCATGCGCGACACGGCGCGCCGGCTTGAGGGGCAGAAGCCGCGGCCCCAGGGTGTCGGCGAAGAGCGCGAAGGTGCCCAGCCGACGCGACTCGGCGATCCATTCGCCGGACGCCGAATCACGGCTCGTCCTAATCCACTCCCAGTCGGCGCCGTCCTGGCGGTAAAAACCCGCCCGGCCGGCGAATCTACCCGTCGGAGGGTAGAGGATGAATCGCCCGGGTGAGCGCAAGGGAAGGCTCGCCGGGACTGCCACGATGGCTGTGCTGACCGGCAGGAGCTCGTCGGTAGGCGCGGGCTCCGTTCCGGGCCACGCTTCAGCCACGAGCCGAGGCTCGAACGCGGCGTCGGGTGCGACGCTGTGTAGCATGCCACCGTGATGGTCACGGATCACGGCATGGGCACCGCGTGGGGGGATGGGCCACCCCTTCTGCCATGGTCGACCGTTCCCGTCCTTGCCGGTTACTCCAGGAGGAACGCTGCGCCATGGGGCGTAATCGAGAACGACCGACCATTCCCCAGCGTGCTCGGTGGCGCGCTGGTGCAAGATCCTCACGTCTCGACTTCCACGCGGGGCCCCGCGGAACGTCACGCGCAGCCGCCAGTCCGGCAACGCGGCAAAGTCGAACCACCGAGCAGGGTCCGATTCGTCTGCACCTCCCGCCCTCGTGGTATCGGGGCCACGCTCGTCGGGCTCAGGCGCCCGCAGCACGACGGCCCGCGTCGCCCAGTTCCCCGCCACGTCGGAAGCGCTCAAGCGCAGCGCGCGCGGCGGATCTCCCGGGCGCACGCGAATCGTTCCCGCCTCTTCGGCGAGCGGCGCGGCGCTGTGAATCACCCGCGGCCTGAACCCCGGCGGGGCCCACAGCACGATGCCCTTCTCCCCCACCACGCGCCCGGCGTCGTAGACGTAGTCGCCCTCGGGCATGTCAGTGGCCCACGAGACGCTGTCGAAGCGGCACTCGATCCACTGGTCGCCCCACTCCATGCGCGTGATCCACGGCACCATGCGGTCGACACCACGCCACAGCCCGTCGCGGGCCCCGACCACCGCCCGCACCCGGCCCTCGACCACAACCGTCTCCGGGGCAGCGCCGAGAGCGATCGTGAACGGAGCCGCGCCGCGCTCGACGTAGGAGGTCTCGTCCAGCGGCTCGAGGGTCAGGCTCGCTACCGTGGGCGGCCGCTTATCGGCCACCCACAGCCCCGCGCGCAGCGGGTGGTAGGCCATGTCGCCGCGCCGGATCTCGAAGTGGAGATGCGGCCCACCGGCGCCGCTCTCGCCGGTCCAGGCAATTCGCTGCCCGACCCGAATCCGGAAACGGCCGGGCTCGGGCCACAAGTCCTGCTCATATTGTCCGGTGGACTCCTGGATCGCGGCCACGTAATGGGCCATGGGCTCGGCGAAGGCGTCCAGGTGTCCGAACTGCAGCAGCCTGCCGTCGTCGGTCTTGAGATAGATCGAGCGGCCGTAGCCTACGCCCGAGGCCCGCACGCGCTCGATGTGCCCCGACCGCGGCGCGTACACCGACTTGCCCACGCGCTCCCCGGTGCCGAGATCGAGCCCGGCGTGGAAGTGCCCGATCCGGTACTCGCCGAAGCCCCCAGTCACCACCAGGGGCGGATCGAGCGGCGGCCGCGTGAGCGGAGCATCGAAGCGTCCGGGCGCCCCGTCTCCCACCACCAAGCTCGGGCCCAGGAGGCCGACTCCGATCAGCAGGCCGCGGAGCCGACTCCTCTGCCGCGTGCGCATGGCAACCCTCCTTGGCTGGTGCCGCGATCTCCTTGGGTCTGGTCCCGCCGGACAGTACGGAAAGCCTTAGACTCGTTCCATGTCACGGAATCACGACTAGGCGCTGGTCGAGGTGCGTCGAGCCGCTCGAGAAGCGCACGAAGTAGAGGCCCGCGCGCGCCCGATTTCCGTTTTCGTCCCGCCCGTTCCACTGCGCCAGTCCCTCTGTTCCAGTTCCGAGGCTCAACTCCGCGCGTCGCCGACCCGACACGTCGTAGATCCGGATCACCTGCGGTGATCCGGCCTGACCCAACGCCGCGCTCCAGCGGAACGTCACCGGAAGCCGCGACGGGTGGCCGAGGATCGTGCATTGGAGCCCGCCCGGCGGTGTCGCAGTCTGTGGGCTCCCGTCGTACAGGTGGCTCCCGGTGCGCGCGAAGTTGCCTCGGGCGGTGGGCCACGGTTGTGCCGTGGCGGCGAACGAGCCGGGACCGGCGTCGTAGACATAGAAGATCGGGTCCGGGCCGCCCGTGATCACCTCGGTGGTGCCGTCACCGTCCAGGTCGACGAGGGTCGGGAACTTTCCCGCTCCCCCCGGCTTGGGGAAGGTGGCGAGCGACTCGGCCAGGCTCGTGAGGCCGGTGAGTCCCGCCCCGCGCAACACCAGCACTTCCGGAGCGGCGCCGCCCTTCAAGTGCCCCAGCACCGGCGAGCCCACAATGGGTGCAACCGCGAGCGGCCTGGGCCACGGTGGCTCCAGGCTCGCGCCGCTCAGCTTGCGCGCCTCGACGCCGTTGTTCGTGGCCACCACCGCCTCGTCTTCGCCGTCCAGGTCGAGATCGCCGAGCGCCACGTCGAGGCCTAGCGACACCGATCCGTTCAACGGGACCGAGAAGTCGGCGAACTCTTGGCCGGCCCATGAAAGCCCATGGAGTCGGTCGTTGGCCGCGATCAGAATCACGGGCTCGCGGTTGGCGCCGCGTCCCGTCAATGCCGGCGCCGTCGGCGAGCCACCAAGGGCGACCGGCCAGCCCGGGAGCAGCCTTCCATCCTTCCGCACCGCCGCCACGATTCCGTTCGCGGTCGCCGCCACGATCTCGACACCCGCCAGGCCGTCGAGGTCGGACAGGGCCACCGGCAGCACCCCTGATCCGGTCGCGATCGTGATCGGGAATCCGCCGACCGGCGTTCCATCCGCGTGCCAGGCCCAAAGCGTCCCGTCGCCGGCTCCGCAGACCACCTCGGGCAAGCCGTCCCCGTCGAGATCGCCCAGCGCGGGGCCACCCACCATCCCCAGTCCTCCACCCGGCTGCGGCCAACCGGGTAGGGGCTCGCCCGAAGACCGCAAGCCAGCCACCCAGCCCTGCGGGGAGCCAAAGGAGCCAACGAAGAGTCCCACGCCTCGACCACCACCGAGGTCGCCTGCCGCCAAGCTACCAGCAGGGATGCCGGGCAGATTCGACTCCACCAGGGTGTCGAGCGTGGCCCCGTCCAGGATCAGCAGGCGCTGGTTGGTGGTGACGACGGCCATGCGAGGAGACCCCCCGGTCGGGCTCGGCAGCACCACCATCGCTCCCACGACCTGACCCCCGAGGCCAATGGCCGTCGAGCCCCCGGTCTCGCTGAGCGCACGTGCCAGATCGAGCCGGCCGCTCCCATATTGTCCGACCAGGGTCGGATTCAGGGCGCTGATGTCGTCCGCGGTCTCGGTCAGCCTAAGAAGCGCCGCCATCGGATGGAGCAGCCGCAAGCCCAGGGCGCGCTGCCTAGCCTGGAGCAGCGCGACCGCCCCCGAGACCAGCGGCGCCGAGAACGAAGTGCCGTTCACGCCCCGTGCGTAGTCTGGCTGGCGCAGCCCGACGCTGTCCGAGAAGACCGCCGTGACCCCCGTCGTGCTGATGCCCACTCCGGGTGCGGCGAGATCGACGTCGGGGCCGGTGCTGGAGAATCCCGCAATCTTGTCCTGGGCATTGGTGGCAGCCACCGAGATGACGTCACGCCGAGTCACGAGGTAGTTGTTCGCAGAGTTGTAGTTCCCCGCCGCCACCACCACCGTGACCCCGTTACGAACCGCATCGGTGACCGCGGCTTCGAGCCCCAGCTCGTGGACACTCTCCCAGGAGCAATTGATGACGTGCGCCCCCATGCGCGTGGCGTAGCGAATCGCGCAGGCCGCGAAGTCCATGCGTACCACCCCCCCACCACGGGCATAGGCCCATCCCATCCGCAGCGGCATGATGCGCAGGTTCCAGGCCGTGCCGGCAACGCCGATCCCGTTGTTGGTGAGCGCACCGACCAGTCCCGCCACTTCCGTGCCGTGACCTTCAAAGTCGCTGGGGTCGTTGTCGCAGTCGCGCCAGTCCTCGCCCGGGCGCACCTCGTCTGCCAATGAGTCTACGTTCACGAAATCCCAGCCGTGGACATCGTCCACGAACGCCGGGCAGTCCAGGCACTCCGGGATGGTGATGCCGTCGTCATCGATCCCGGACAACCCCGCTTTTTCGGACCAGTTGGTCCAGATCTGCCCAGGCAGCCCGGCCACCGTGCCTCCGAGATCCGGATGGTACGGAAGCACCCCGGTGTCGAGCACCGCGACCACGATGGCGCTGTCTCCGGTGGTCACTTCCCAGGCCTCTGGGGCGTGGATGTCGAGCCGCGAGTCCTGGTAGTACCAGTACGACTCCGACCACAGCGAGTCGTCGGGGCACGCCGGCGGGCACACCGCGGCCACCGGCAGAACGGCGATGGGGCCGGCGGCCGCCAACTCGGCCGAGCCGCCAAAGGCGGCCAGGGCATCTTCGAGCTGCAGTCCCCGGGGCAGATGGGCGATATAAAAGGAGGTGAAGTCGGGGTGCCCGGAGCCGGGCGGGGGCGGAAGCTCGCCCCGGAACTCGGGTTCGAACCAGACCCCACCGAGGTCGCGGGCGATCCGGTCGAGGCCTGGAACCCCGAGGGAGAGCCGCCGAATCCTGGGTCGCGCCCCGAGCCGAGCGGCCGCTGCGGCTCGAGGCGCGAGCTGGATCTCGAGCACGTCACCCTGGTAGGCCGGTGCGGCGGGCGCCAGCCCCGACGAGCGATCCGGGTAGCGGACCGGGAGATCGAGCGGGAGCCGGTCGGCCGCCCGGACAGGCGCCGCCAGGACGGTGAAGGACAACAGAATCGGGAATAGCCGCAGCGCGCACATGGGATTCCAGACGCGCGGCCGGATTCTCGCCCGGCGAGAACCCGGCCCGCGTCAGGCATTGAGTCTATGGAGGCAGGAGAGTGAGGGTCAAGTCGGGCCGGATCCCTTGACGGCTCGCGTGTGGCATGCGAAATTTTTGTCGAGCCTGCCGCGAGTCTTCCTTGGGCCCACCCCTTACGAAGGAAACGATGGAAAACGCACGCCGCGATCAGCTCCGCCAGATGCTGCTCAGCCGCTCGATGCGGTTTGGGGAGTTCGTCCTCAGCTCTGGAGCCACGTCGAACTACTACATCGACGTGCGCAAGACCAGCCTCCACGCCGAAGGGTTGCGGCTCATCTCGAACCTGTTCTTCGATCTGCTCGTCTCCGAGAACGTCACCGCGGTGGGCGGCCTGACCTTGGGCGCCGACCCGCTGGTCGCAGGCCTCATGTGGTACAGCCTCGAAGCCAAGAAGCCACTGGAAGGCTTCCTGGTGCGGCGCACCACGAAGGATCACGGTCTTCGCGGACAGGTGGAAGGTAATCTGGCCGGCCACAAACGGGTGGCGATCCTGGACGACGTCATCACCAGCGGCGAGAGCGCCTTGATCGCCGCCGAGGCCGCAGAGTCGTACAAGGCCGAGGTGGTCCGGGTGCTGGCAGTGGTCGATCGCGAACAAGGAGCCTCGCAGATTTTCCAGCAGCGGGGCTACCCGTTCTCGGCCCTGTTCTCGATCGGCGAGCTGCTCCCGGCCGAGAGGGGCTAGCACCGAGGTCATCCCCCGGAGGGTCGGGGATCGCGTACACGGAGGTTGCTGCACCAGCTTATGGACGAGCGTGAGATCCGCGCATCCGGCGCGGGAGACGATTCGACACCCGTTGAAGGCGGCGACGACGAGGGGGCGGCCTTCACGTTGCCCTCATGGCTCGACGAGGCGATCGCCCGCTCGCAGCGTTCGGAGCCACCTACCAGCGGCCCCGGGTCCGAGCCGGCACCGGATCACGCCGCGTTTTCGGATCCGTCCGTCCCGGACTTCTTGGCGGACAATCATACGCTCGAACCGGCGGATCAGCGGGCATTCGAGCCTCGCCCGTCCTCTCCCGAGCCCGAAGGGACATTTTCGGGGCGATCAGACGCGATGTCGCCCGAGGCGAGCCCGTCTTCGTGGCTCGTCATGGACGAGTCAGGAACGCGTGCGTGGCTCGCCGACGAGGCAAGCCGCGAGTTGACGCCGCCGCCTCCTGACGACGCCTCGAGCAGCCTCGAGCGCTCCCGCCCCGTCGACGCCGACCGACCCTTGTTGGGAGACGGCACCTCGCTGCCCAGCTTCCTCCCCCATCATCGGGGAGAGCTGCCGCGCAGCTTGCGGGCCTCCGAAGAGATTCCCGCAAAGTCCGGCGCGCCGCAGTTGTTGCTCGTCGCGGCCCTCATCTTGGCGGCCTCCGCGGCCGTCCTCTTCGTCAAGACGCAGCTCGACAAGAACAGCAACCCGGATGTGACTTCAGCCGCGGCTCCCATGAGCGCGGAGCCACCTCCTGCCGCCACGACTCCGGTGCCCACGCCGCCGGCTGCCGAGCCGGCTGCCGAACCGGCTTCCGGTCCCACGGCCGCCGATCAGCCGGCCAACGTCGACCAACCGCCTTCGCCCGAGGCTCCTCCTCAGGTCGAGCGGTCAACTTCGGGACACGGCCGCTTTGGCATCAGCGTCGGCACCTTCCGCAGCGAGGAACGAGCCACCATCGAGCGGACGCGCTTGGCGGCGAACAGCGGCCTGGTGCCGAAGACGGTGGTGATGAGCGAAGGAGGAGAGTCGCTCTACCGGTTGATCCTCGGGGCATTCGACAGCCGCGAGAGCGCCGATTCGGCCGCTTCGTCCCTTGTGCAGCGCGGGATCGTCAAGGAAGCGTTTGCCGTGCCGCTCGGCGCGGCGCCCTCGAAGCCGCGGTAGGCTCTTTAGAGTCCTCTTTTTCCCGGCCATCCTTTGGCAGTTCCTGCCCTGACGCCACTTCGGGGAGTTTCCTTCCCGATTAGTCTTCGCTCGCGCCACGCCGTTCAAGTCGCCGATCTGGTTTTCCCTTGCTCCTCCCCCGCACCGCCGACTAGGTTGTGCGACCGCTTGCCCTCGTGCGTCCCTATCGTCTAGAGGCCTAGGACACCGCCCTTTCACGGCGGCAACACGGGTTCGAATCCCGTTGGGGACGCCACGTTCCTCGATTCACCTGATACCCCAAGACGCTTAATCAGCCACTTACGCGCTCTCCCCGGGCGACGGATGCGTCACGGGACACCCCAAGATTCAGGAGAACGGGCACCGTTCGGGCACGGCGGCGCCGAACCAAGGAGGAGGGAAACGTGAGCTGGACCCGACCGTACGCTGAAGAGGAACGACGGTGGCGTTCTCTGGACGCGACCGAACCGCTGCTCGCGTCGCGGCAGGCGAAGCACGAGGGCGTTGAGGGCATCGGGAAGTCACCGCTGCCGATACTGACGACCGAGCAGCCCGGCGGGTTGTTGGGCGATCGCCTCCGCGCCGAGGCCCGAGCAGCGCGAGCAGCAGCGGGAACTCGCCAAGGCGCCAAGACTCCGAGTCCGCTGCCTGCGACGATTCAATCTGGGTGGCACTCGCGGTATTGCGGAGGTGGGCACCGAGCACACGCTCGACGAGGGCTTGGCACGTTCGCTCGCCACTAGGTCCTCGCCGAGCGTCGAAATCATCGATGATCCGCGCATCGCCGAGCGCGAGGCGAAGCTGCGTGCCGAACGCGCCGCGGCCATCGAGACCGTCAGGCAGTCGCGGCGGCCGGCTGAGCCGTCCCCACCTCCTCCGGCACCGACGTTGCCCGTCGAACCGCTGAAGCGCTGTCGTATCCGAGTGCTCAAGTCCATCGTCGGCTTCGCTGGCCAGGTCTGGGAAGTGGGCAGCGAGCACGAGGTCGGCTTGGAATGGGCGAGGGAACGAATCCTAGCCAAGCCTCGTGACCCGCGGGTCGAGATCATCGAGGAAGTCCAATGAGCACAGCGCGTGCCGGCCGGTCCTCCTGTTCCGGTGGTGCACTGGGTCAGCCGCTCAGTGACGGCACGCGTACCCCGAGGCCGGCTGCCGTGAAACCCGCGGGTGCCCCGGGGGATTCTTGCACCGGCAGAGGATGTCGGCGAGGGACTAGAATGACGCAGCGAGTGGGTCGCGGCTCGCAGCCCAGCAAACACTACCAGGGAGGCCGACCATGTTCGCCAAGCGACTCTTCCATGTCTCAGCCGCAGTCCTTCTTCTGGCCCTTGCGTACCACCTCGGGGTACGCACCACCAGCGCCGCACCGCCGAGCCAGGAAGTCGCGGTACTCGCGGGTGAGGTTCCCGATGGAGGAACGATCCCACTTCCCCACTATCAGGACGGCAGCGAGGCACTTGAGAGTGAGTGTCGCTGGCTTGTGAGCTTGAAGGTGCGGAGCAACAACACCAATTTCCTTCCGAACTTTGAACGCTGCGACACCGACGGACGCACGGTGCACGTCTACTGGTGTCAAAACAACTGCAGCGGGGGACGTGACTGCACTCTTCCCGGAGAAGGGTGTGGCACGCCGGCGCACCCGTGCACGGCGAACTACATAATCATAGCTACGCGTAACACGAAGGCTCACTAGTGGTGCGTGAGACGGAGATCTCGTGTTCGTGCGGCGCCCGGTCGCGGGTCCTCCCCCGGCGTACTGATTGCGGGTCCCGGCGACTGCGATATGTGGCCAGTGACAGACCCAAAATCGAGGCGGTCGCATGGCGCATAGGCGCCGGCTGCTGACCCTCCGGGCCTACGCCCGGCACCGGCGCTGCACCCTGTCCACGGTGCAGAAGGCGGTCGCCACCGGGAGGATCGCGCTCGGGCCCGGCGGCCGGGTCGATCCACTAGAGGCCGACATCGCCTGGCAGGCGAACACCGGACCGCGGCGCGACTCGGCCAACGGCAATGGCCACGCGGCGCCGGGCACCGTGGCAGCGGCGGCGCGCGAGGTGCAGCTGGCGCGGGCCCGGCTGCTGCGACAGGAGTATCGCAAGCGCAGCCGCGAACTGGTCTCGCGACGCCGGGTCGAGCGGACGCTCTTCAACTTTGCCCGCCGGCTCCGTGATCGGATCTTGGCAGTGCCGGACCGGGTCAGCGCGATAGCCGCAGGCATGACGGATGCGTCGGAGATACACCGGTTGCTGACCCGCGAACTGGAAATAGCCTTGGTCGCGCTCGCAGACGGGGACCCGACAACGTAGGGGGTGGCAGGAGCTGGCTCCGCTCCTGCCGCCTTCTCACGGAGGGGATCATGCCGCGACGGGGGCGACCGAAGTTGAACGCAGGCTGGAGCACGCCGCTGGGCGCGTGGATTGCGTCGTACGGGCGGGAGCGCCTGGCCGCCGACCTGGGCCCGCGAGTGACGGCCGCGTCTACGAAGGGCGATAGTAGATCATCTGCCGCTGCCAGCCCTCCAACACCGCATCAGCGGCGCGAAACTCAAACAACTCGTACAGTTCGTTGGCGAGGTTGCGTGCCTCCCTGGCGAGCTCGGCATCGCTTGTGCCGGGCCGCACAAGAAGGTCTGCGGTAAAGGGGGCCTCGGTATGAGCGACGTAACGACTGCTCGTGCCTCCGCGGTTGGGATCGTCTACCACGAGGCGGCGGTCCTTCAGACCACCGACTTCCAAGAGGGCTCGGAGATCCTCCCCTGGGCAAACCGCCTGGGCGTACCGGGAAGCGAAATGCGCAAACTCTGTCATTCGATAGACGGTGTCTCCGATACCCAGGAGCTTCTCCCCGGGCTCAACGTGGTCTTCCAACAGCCCAAGCTGGAGCGCTGCACCGTAGTCCGCGCGCATCCCGGCAACGTGGAGGAACTGCCCGCTCAGAAAAGCGCACCAGATCTCGCGGAAGTAGTTCCATTCTGTGGTCTGCCAGACGCGATCCGACTCGATCACCACGTTGTGCTGAAGGCTCACGTGAGGATAGTCCCAGCCCCGGAAATTGACCGCGATCCCGTTGAGCGCCACCTTGATTGCCAGCTTGTCTCCCCAGCGCTTCGGTTGCTCGATTGAAGGCAGCAATCGCGCTTGCCAGTAGCCCTTGGACTTCAGGGCTGCGATGAACTCCTTCACGGCAGGCCCTCGACCTCTTCGTCATAGCGGGATAGCGCAGGCCTCGGCTGCGCCGGCAGAGCCCCAACAAGCCCCACGTGACGGGCGAGTCCAACCCATCGGGCGACGGCCTTATCCGTTGCGAGGCCAATCACTGCGCGCATGTCCTCCTGAAACGCCACTTCCCGAGACTCTGGTTTCCGGAGGGAGCGCACATAACAGCCCCCTTGTCTCAGCACGTTCCCATGGTCCTTCTTGCACAGGACCGGGACCTCAGCGAATTCGCTAACCACGATCACTCGGAACGTACGCCCTTTGTACCGGCGCACCTCCAATGAGAGTTCCACGCTAGGGTCTGCGAAGCCGGAGACGATTCCAGAGAGCCGATCGAAGTCCCACGACTTGGCGTGCGCGCTGGTCACTCCGGTCGGATTTAGGGTCTTGTCCCGATTCTCGGAGACACCAACGACTACAACCCCGCTGTCGCGGCGGTTAGCAAATGCTAGGATCGCGCGCACCAGCTTCGCCCGAAAATGAGCATCGCCAAGAGAACCGGACGACTTGAATTCAACGCCGTTGGTTTCGTGCCCCTGTTCGATTAGTTGTGCTATATCGTCGTCAGTCATTGTGGTCTCGCCATTTCGAATCGAGTTCCTCTCGCCCGACGCGACTTGGCCGGGGGCTGGGAAGCTACCACCGGCGCCGGCGGACACGCCGTCGCAGTCGCCTGAGCCACGGTCGGTTCCACCAGCGATTCGCGACCCAGAGCAAGGCGTGAATTCGCTCTCCGGAGCGTTCGAGACGTTGGAATTGGTCTGCCACGCTGGCCAAGCCCATAGTCATACTCTCCGGAATCGACACGCCCCGGTCCGCAAGCCTTGATATTCCATCATCAACAACGACGGCGCTCTGCACCGCGATTGCCAGGTACATGTACCACTTCCGGACTCGGCCGGCGACCGCCTGGTCGGAAAGAGACGCGAGATCGTCCGAAAGCGGCGCGGGAATCCTGGGCTCGAAGGGGGCCATCAGGATGCGCGTCACGCGTTCGACCTCGCGGAGGATCACCGCCGCCGCGCTGCAGTTACGAATCTGCTCGGCCAGGTGCCCCATGAGCCTCGCGCGCGCCTGCTGTTTCTGCCTCCGGCTTGTCCACGACCAACCAATAAGGCTGAGCATCGCCGTAAGGAGAGCGCCGGCTAACACCCCCGCGAGCTGGCTCTCCAGGAACGGAGTCGGGGGAAGCTGGATCGCCTTCGGCGGCATTAAAACGTGGACTTCCGCCCACACGGTGTCCGGGTACGGCACCATGATTGTGTCGCGAACCACCACGGTCAGCGTGTCATGGATGATGGTGGGAACCAGTGCGGTCATCGAGGCAAGGTCAACGGTACCGCGCCTTCACGCTGCCGAAGGTGGATTGCTGCGTGGGCGTGGTGCCGTCCCAGAAGTTGCCGACGTAGCGAAGGCTGCCGCCGCCTCCCCCGCTATCCATGTACCGGGCGAAGATGTCACCATTCGGCGTCATTACCGAGAACATGCCGTTGGCCCGATTCGGGTCTATCCCCGTTCCTTCTGCCGCGAATCCGCTCACCATGCTGCCCGACTGCGCTCCCGCATTCCGGGCTCCCAGGTGGTAGGCAATCGCGAGGCACAGCAGCCCCGCGCAGACGTAGAAGAATCGCTTGGCGAACATGGTCGGCCTCCCGGTGCTGGGGTGGAATGCTCGGCGGCCCAGAAGCTACCACGGGGCGGGGCCCCGGTGGCCTATGGGTGAGCCCAGCCACAAAGAGTTGGCTACACCTGGGACTTTGGGTCGCTTGGAAGAGTTGGAGGCCAGGGCGCGCCGGAACCTATCCGGTCGCCAGCATGGGTCCCAACCCGAAAGCGACGGGAGGAAATATGGCAACCACCTCTTTGGCCCCAGTGATCCCGGGTTCGAGTCAATGCCATTCTTCGTTGAAATGTGACGGCCCCACATGTCAG
>DASXTP010000106.1:0-33602 GCA_036505355.1 Candidatus Eiseniibacteriota bacterium
CGATGACCGGCTGGCGCATCGGCTACCTGGTGGCGCCACCCGCCCTGCGGGGGGTGCTTGGGCCGCTGCTCGCCTTCTACACCACGCACGGCGTGTTCCCGGCGGTCCAGACGGCCGCGCGGGCCGCGGTGACCGGGCCCCAGGACGCGGTCGAAGCCATGCGCCGGGCGTACCAGGAGAGACGCGATCTATTGCTCGCCGGTCTCGAGGGCCAGTCGGCGGTGCGGGTGCCCCGACCGCACGGCGCGTTCTACGTCTTCGCCGATGTGTCGGCGGCGTTGGGCGGCCGGAGCATCTGGGCATTGATCGAGGAATGGCTGGGTATGGGGCTGGCCGCGCTGCCCGGAACGGCGTTCGGCGACTACGATGGGTGGGTGCGGCTCTCGCTGGCGACTCGCCGCGAAGACATCGTCCAGGCCGCCGCACTGCTGCGCCGACAATACGCCGTGGCACGGGTCTCGTAGCGGGGGACGGAGGCGACGTGGGATTCTGTCCAGAGTGTGGGGCCGGCTACGAGCCAGCGATCGTCGCCTGCCCGCGCTGCCGCGTGGTCCTCACGGCGGAATCGCCGGACAACACCGGTACGCCGGAAGTCGTGCATCGAGTCCCCGATGCGGCGGCCGGAGCGCTCCTGTGCGGCGTTCTCGAGCATCACGGGGTCCGCTCCATCCTCCGCAGTACGACGCTTCCGGGCTACGGATCGGTCCCTCGCGACTGGTCGACGACCGCCTGGGGCGAGATCCTGGTCAGCGGGGCCGATGCAACCGAAGCGCGGGCCCTGATCGCGGACTACTTGCAGGCCCTCGAGCGCGGGGGACAGGTCCGCGACGAGGACGTGGAAGCCGCCGAGTAGCCTGTCAGATCCTCTCCGAGAGAGCGGTCAGCCCCGGCGGCCGTTACGGGCGACACGGCTCGGCTCGAGCCGCCTCGCGTCCTCTGCGGGCTCGTCGTCGACCTCGATCACGAAATCCCCGGCGATCCGTTGCGGCACGATGACGCGGTGCAGCGCCAGCGCGAAGACCTCGTCCATGTTCGCGACCGGCGCCAACTCCAGCTGGGTCCGCACGTCATCCGGAATGTCGCCGATGTCCTTGAGGTTGGCGGCGGGGAACAGCAGGGTGCGGATGCCGGCGCGATAGGCGGCGAGCGCCTTCTCGCGCAGCCCGCCCACGACCAGCACCTTGCCCCGCAGGCTCACCTCGCCGGTCATGGCAATGTCGTGCCGGATCGGCTTCTCGCTCAAGACCGAGGCGATCACGAGCCCCACCGTGATGCCGGCCGAGGGGCCGTCCTTGGGCACGCCCGCGGCGGGGAAGTGGATGTGGATGTCGTAGTTCGAGAAGGCCTCGGCGTCGATTTCGAGCAGGTCGGCGCGCGAGCGCACGTAGGAATGCGCGGCCTGGACGGATTCCTTCATCACCTCGCCCAGCTGGCCGGTCGTCACGACCCGCCCGGTGCCCGGCATCTTGAGCGCCTCGACCACCAGGATCTCGCCGCCGGCCGCGGTCCACGCCAGGCCGGTGGCCACTCCGACTTCATCCTGTTTCTCGATCGATTCCTGGGCGTAGAGCCGATGCCCGAGGTAGCTTTCGAGCGTTTCGACCGTGACCGCGTGACGCCGGGCGTCTCCCAGGACCCGGGCGCGCGCCACCTTGCGGCACACGGTCGCGATCTGGCGGTCGAAGCCTCGCACTCCGGCCTCCAGCGTGTACTGTCGGACCATCGCGCGCAGGGTGCGTTCGGGCAGCACCAAATGTCGCAGGGTGAGCCCGTGAGCCTGGAGCTGGCGCGGCACCAGGAATCGGCGCGCGATCTCCAGCTTCTCGTCCTCGCTGTAGCCCGGCACCTCGATGACCTCGACGTGTTCCTGGATCGCGTCCGGAACGAAGTCGAGATTGTTCGCGCACAGCAGGAGGATGGTATGCGAGAGATCGAGCGACAGGCCCAGGTAGCGGTCGGTGAAACGGGAGCTGCTCTCGGCGCTCAGCAGCTCGAGCAGCACCTCGAGCACGCGCAAGCCGCCCTCGCCCGAGAGACGGTCGACGCCGTCGATCATGAGTACCGGGTTTCTCGCCCCGGCCTCGTGCAGGGCTCGCAGGATCTTGCCCGGCTGGCCGTGGGGGGAGGTGCGTGAGATCCCGGCCAGCTCGGTAGCGTCACTGGTGCCGGAGACGCTGAGGCGCGCGAACGGGCGTCTGAGCGCCCGGGCGATCGCGGCGCCGAGCGACGACTTCCCGGTCCCGGGAGGACCCACCAGGCACAGTGCGGGACCTGGCAGATCGGGCTTCAGGTGGCGGACGGCGAGGTACTCGAGGATGCGCTCCTTGGCCTTGGTGAGCCCCAGGTGCTCGCCCTCCAGCACCGACTCGACCTGCTTGAGATCGGCGTCCTCGGGGGCACTCACCTCCCAGGGCAGGGTCCAGAGCCAGTGGAGATAGGCGCGGACCTGGGCGGCCTCCGGCGTCCCCGAGGGCAAGCGGCGGAGGCGGTCCATCTCGCGCTGTGCTTGACGGGCGACCTCGAGCGGAAGCGCCGGAGTGGAGGCACGGGGCGGCGCCGGCACCGGGCCCATGCGCGAACTCGACCCGAGGCCGGGGACGCGGGCTCGCAGGGCGTTCGGCTTCTGGCTCGAGGGACGGTGTCGCAAGGGTCGGGACACGAATGCCTCCGCAGCTGGAGCGGTTCGAGGGGCGAAGCGATCGGCTCGGGCGCAAGCAGCCCTGCCATGCCGTAGCAATTCGTCGGCCGATCCGGCCGCGCCTCGCCCGTCTCGTCGATGCGATGGCTCGTCTTCGAGTTATGCGATCGGCTGCGCGCCCGAGCCGATCTGGAGCGCGACGGCTCGGAATGTCGCGGGCCACGCTGCGTGCGGACCCGCCGGGCGTCACCGTGATCCAAAGCCCCCCACGCAATCCGCGTGGCCAATTGCAGAACGCAATCAGGGGCGCGGACGGTGACCGAGGCTGGGCGGTGTGCCGTGCTTCAAACGGTGGGCTTCATGCCCCGCGCCGAGCGGCTTCTCGCCCACAGACCCGCCGCGTTCGCAGCCAGGAACAAAGCAAAAATCCTCACCAGCAACTCGTGGGGCAGACGCTGCGCAAGCCATGAGGTGAGGGGAGAGCCTGCCATCCCGCCGAGCGCCAGTGCCGGTACCAGCGGCCACACGACGTGTCGGTGCCGCGCGTGCTCGGCCGCTCCCGCGGGGGCGGTGAACAGGATGACGGCCAGCGAGGTGCCCTGAGCGGTCTGTTGGACCATGCCCAGCCCGAGCGTGAGTCCGGGCACGGCGATCAGGCCGCCCCCCACGCCCATGTAGCCAGACAGCATGCCCACCGCCGCGCCGAGCCCCAGGCCAAAGAGCACGCGAGGCAGTCCGTGGAGCAGCGGCGACTCGGCGGCTACGGGGGCCTTCCACATCAGATGCACCGCCACGATCACGAGCAGCAGCGCGAACGCGCGGCTCAGCCCGGATGGCGAGGTGCGGGCCGCCCAACGGGCGCCGGAGCGCGCCGTCCACATGCTGGGGAGTGCGACCAGCAGGGCCATCCCCCAGTCGACATGAGAGCTGTGCCCGTAAACGAGAAGCGCGGCCAGGGCGGTGGGCCCGATCACGGCCAGCGACGTACCGTGGGCCTCGTGCTGGGAGAGCCGGAAGAACGCGGTGAGCAACGGAACCAGGATCAGGCCCCCGCCGACGCCGAACAAGCCGCCCGCCACCCCGGCGAGCCATCCGCCCAGCAGCGCCCGGACCCGATCTGCGGGGCTCATCGCGGCGGGATCGGGCTCCCTCCGAAGCCGGTGCTAGTTCGCCTGCAGAACGCCCGACGGGCGGGTCCGCTGGACGAGACGTGCCACGTCGGCGAACCTCGTCGCCGCGGTGGGTGCGCCCAGCACCACCGCGATCAGGTCGCGGCCCTGGCTGTGGATCCAGGTGGCGAGGCAGTAGCCGGCCTCCACGATGAAGCCGGTCTTGCCGCCTCGAACCTCGTAGCGACCGTAGAGCAAGCGGTTGGTATTGGCGATCATGTGCGGACGAGTCGCGCTCCGGAACTCGTAGGTCCGAGTGGTCATGATCTCCTGGATGACCGGGTTCTCTGCCGCCGCCCGCAGCAGCCGGGCGCAGTCGGCTGCCGTCGATACGTTCCGCTCGTCCAGGCCCGTGAACTCGACGAAGCGGGTGCGCGCGAGACCCAGCTCGATTGCGCTCCGGTTCATGCGGGCCAGGAAGTCTTCGGGCCGAAGCCCGGACTCCCGCACCAACACCCGGGTGGCGGCGTTGTCCGAGCACATCACGCTCATGTGCAAGAGGTCGCGGAGCGCGACCCGCTCATGGTTCCTGAGCTGACTCCTGCCCGCACCCTGGAGCTCGGCCTGGGTGACCTCCACCATCCGGTCGAGGTCGGGGAGTTGCTCGAGAAACACGCGCACGGTCATGAGCTTCGAGAGGCTCGCGATCGGCACACTGCTGGCCGCGTCCTTCTCGTACAACACTTCATCGGTCAGCGGGTCGATCACGACCGCGTGACGCGCCCACACGCCGCCCGGAGGGGCTCGACGGACCCGGCGCCGTATCCACCGACGTCTCAATGGCTTGGAGCTACGAAGGTGCTGGCTTCCGGAGCCCGTTGTGGCGACCTGGGTGGAGTGGGTGGCGGCCTGTGAGCGGCCGCTGGAAAGGAGGAGCAAGCCGGCCACCAGCAGGGTGGACAGCACGACTCCCCAGCGTCGCCGGGTACTGAGCGACATGTGGACCTCCGGGGGGTTTGTACGAAAGGATGCGGGCCGCCGATTCCGCTTTCAAGTATCGGCAGCCCCGGGTCATTACTTTATCCGCCCCGGCCTACCCGCGTCAACCCGGGCCGGCGTCGTCGATCCCGAGCGGCCGCGGGCCTGAGTCCCGAGCCGTCTCAGTATCGCGGCGCGCGCCAATGGAAGCGGGAAGCCCGCCTGTCGCAGCAGGAGGTCGTGGAAATCCTTGAGGCGGAAGTCCGGCCCGAGCCGACGTTGCATTTCGACTCGTAGTTGGAGGATGCGCCACAACCCCAGGGTAGAGACCGGGCGCAGGGGGTCGCAGATCAAACGTCGGACTTCGAGTTCGGCGTGGACGCGGGGCATGACGCAGCGTTCCTCGAGCAGCCGGACCGCTTCGGCGTAGGTCATGCCACGCGTGTGGAGCGACAGGCCGGCGACCAGGCGTCCGATGCGGCCCAGCGCGAGGCGCAGCTCGGCCATCTCGTAGCGCGGATCTGGGCCTCCGTAACCGGCCTCGAGCATCATCTGCTCGCAATAGTCGGCCCAGCCATCGATCGCGCTCGTCGCCGGCAGCAGCTGGCGCAACCGGCTCGATATCCGCCGCCGGGCCAGAAGCTCGAGGTAGCGCCCGGGCAGCGTCTCGTGGATGACGAGAAGCTCGCAGACTGGCCGGCTGAAGAAGGCCAGATGGTCGCGCTTCTCCGGCTCCGTCCAGCCGGAGTCGGCGGGCATGACCTCGTAGTAGGCGTCGCTGAGGCGGGCCTCCCGGACCCCTGGGGCGTCCAGGGCGACCAGATCGAGGCCGCTGCGATGCGGGGGAGTCTCGCGTGGCGAGGGCTCGTTGACTGCCGGCAGGCTCACCAAGTCCTGCTCTTGCAGGAAGGAGCGCACGCGCTTCTGCCCGGCGGCCATGAACGTCACCAAGTTCCATGCCTGTGGGCGGTCGTGCTCCAGCGAATCGAGGGCCGCCCGAAGCCCCCGCCCGGGAGCGATCCTCTCCGCCACCTGCTCCAAGCGCCGGCGATGGTCCTCGAGCGCCGCCCAGCCGCGGGCAAGCAACGTGTCCAGCGGGGCCGTCTCCTGCTCCTCGCAGCCTAACCTGCGTTGGTAGACCGCCTCGCCGAGCGCCCAGCTCCCGTGTGAGCGGGGCCGCAAGTCGTCCCGCAAGTAGCTCAGGAAATCCGACAGCGCCTCGACCGCCAGCGAATCGGCTTCCGCCAAGTCGGCCTGGCGCCGTGCCTCGTGACAGGCACTGCTCAGCGCGGCGACTTGGCCGCGGTAGAACCGAAGCGCACCCGAAAATCGGTCGATCGCCGCCTCGGTGAGCTCGGGCGCGGGGTTCTTGAGGTTGATCTTGGCCGCCCGCAGCACCTCCGGCACGGCGCTCAGCCGCCGGGCCGCGGCTTGCGTGCGCTCGCAGATCGACGCGAAATCACGATCCAATAACGACTCGACCGAGCCCACGATCTGATCCAGGTAGAAGCCCGGGTCGGTCTGGGACGGCCGGATCACGTTGAGCTCGAGGGAATCGCTCGCCAGCCGGGAGGCGAGCAGGTCCCGGTCGAGCGCACGATCGAAGGAGAGTTCGGCCCGAGGCACCTGTGCCAGCCGGGCCCGAAACTCGGCGAGCCAGGCGACGTCCTCGGCCACCGTCGCCTCGGTGACCGGCGACAGCTCGCCGTCCCGGTCGTGCAGTCCGAGTCGGGTGCCCAAGTGCGGATGGCGCTCGAGCCATCGATCGAGGTACTCGTCCGAGAGCGCCGCGAGACGGCCATCGGCCGACCCGGCAAGCGCGGGCGTGCCGAGGGCCCAAGACAGAGCGCAAGCGGCGATCCAGCCCAGGAAGCGGGGGGCCTTCCGAACCAGGAGGCCCCGAGACCACCTCCCGGTCCAGGGAGCTACGGACGTGGCACGACCTCCCGCACCAGGCTCAGCGGATCCGAGACCTTGAGGGGGCCTACGGCGAGATAGGCCTGGGCGTATTTCACGCCGATTTGCCAGCCCCAGTAACGCGCGAACGACTGGAAGACTTCGGTGGGGTCGGGAAGGGACGCAGGCCGGGGGCGCTCGGCGTTGTGGAACTGACTCTGGTGGCAGTTGAGTGCCGCCAACCAGTCGTCGACGTGGTCGCTGATGTCGACGACGAAAGTGGGGGGAGTCCCGGGAGGCAGAAAATAGTAGAAGATCGCCTTGGCCTGGAACGCCTCACCCTCGATCGGGGCCTTCCGCAGGTGGGCCAAGTTGTACGCGTTGGCGACGATTTGGCCGGTCTTGTAATGGTCGTTGTGCCCGAGCCCGCGGCCGATCGGCAAATGGTAGTAGGGAGCCATCACGATTTGCGGGCGGTGCCGTCGGATGGCGGAGGCCGCCTTGCAACGGTTCTCGAACGTGTCCTCGATCCGGCAGTCGCCGAGGTCGAGGTTCTCGCGCACGTCGAGCTTCAGGATCTCGGCGGCACGCGCGCATTCCTCGATTCTAAGCTCGGGCGTACCCCAGCCCATATCGCCGGTCGTCATGTCGATGATCCCGGTGGTGTGGCCCAGCGATTTCATCTTGAGCAGAAGCCCGCCGGCGCCGATTTCGGCGTCGTCAGGATGGGGTCCGAAAACCAGGAAGTCGAGCGCCATGTGCGGAAGGTCTCCGGGTGGACATCGAGCCGCGTCGCCCCGCGCCCGACGAATCGGGGGATCATAGCCTTCCGACGAGTGGCCCGCCAATCGACCGGACACCGTTCGAGCATGCGATCCCGCCCCGTTCGTCCGCGCGAGCACGCCCCAAGGACGGGCCGGGCCCTCCGGGAGTATTCTCCCCGGTGGAATCCACCGACCGGAGTCCCCGATGTTCTATTTCGCGTATGGCATGACGCTCGATCCCGACGAGATGCGCCGGCTCTGCCCCGGCTCGACCGCAATCGGCTTGGCCGCCCTCCACGAGCGCCGCTTGATGTTCCCGCAGCACTCGACCCGCTGGAACGGAGGGTTGGCTGGCCTGGGGCATGCCCACGGCGAGATCGTGTGGGGTGCGCTCCATGGGGTCAGCGAGGAAGACTTGGCGGCGTTGGACACAGCCGAGGGCTGGCGTGGGCCGGCCGATCAGCACAACCTTTCGGATCGCGAGCTGGTCACCGTCGAACTCACCCGGCCCGACGACGGGTCGGTGCCGCGCCGGGTGCGCGCGTGGACGCACGTGCCCCGGACCTCCAATCCGTCGCCGCCGTCACGCCGCTATCTGGAAGCTCTGATCAAGGGGGCGCGCCATCACCGGCTGCCCGAGGAATACGTCGTCAAGCTGGGCGCCATCGAGGCCGGCAGCTCCGACCCGTAGAGGTGCTCGAAGTACTCCCTCACCATGCGGTCCGAAGTGAGGCGTGACTCTGCGGTCAGGATGCTGGCCTGCATCAGTCGGATCCAGCGCTCCGGATCGCGCCACGCCGGCAGCACGTGTTGCTCCAGAGCGTCGTGGGTCGCCGCCAGATCGCGGTCATCGTCCGCCGGCCCCTCTCCGCCGATCGCCCAACCGTTGACGCCGTGCTCGCAAGCTTCGGCCCACCAGCCGTCGAGCACCCCCAGATTGATCACGCCGTTGAGCGCCGCCTTCATGCCCGACGTGCCGCAGGCCTCGAGCGGGCGAACCGGATGGTGAAGCCACACGTCGCAGCCACGCGTGAGCATCCGCGCCAGGGCGAGGTCGTAGTTCTCGAGAAACGCAAAGCGCCCGGGGAAGGTCCGTTGGGCACGCGCCAGGCGCGCGATGACCGCCCGCGCTGCCTGGTCGTCCGGATGTGCCTTGCCTGAGTACACGAACTGAATGGGTTCCTTCTCCAGCAGCCGGGCCAGCCGCCCCTCGTCCCGCAGCAGCAGGTCCGTGCGCTTGTAGGCTGCGGCGCGCCGCGCGAAACCGACCAGGAGCCCCTCCGGGTCGAAGGCGTGGCCGGTCCGCGCCCTGATCACCGCCAACAGCTCTTGCTTGAGCGCGGCGTGGGCGGCCCGCAGCCGCTCCGGGTCGCGGCCCGCCTCGCGGATGCTCCGCGCCTGCCAGGTCGGGGCGTGGACGCCGTTGGTGATCGCGATGATCGGTGCCGAGTCCTGGACGTGGCTCCACATCGCTCGCGCGGTCTCCCCGTGGAGCTGGGACACGGCATTGGCCCGGCGCGACAGCCGTAACCCGGCCACCGTCATGTTGAAGGGGTCCCCGCCCAGCATGCGCATCTCGGTCCCCGACAGCTCCAGGCATGCCCCCATCCGGCGCAGGTCCCGCAGGGAATGTTCCTCGTTTCCGGCCCGCACCGGGGTGTGCGTGCTGAAGACGACCCGGCGGCGCGCGTCGGCCCAGGCTTCCACGAAGGACATCCCGGACTCCATGCGCTCGGCGATCATCTCGATGCCCGCCAGCACCGCGTGTCCCTCGTTGAAATGGTACGTCGAGATCGGCCATCCCAGCCAGTTGAGCGCGCGCAGGCCCCCGATCCCGAGCAGCATCTCCTGGGCGATCCGTACTTCGGTGCCCGCCTCGTAGAGACGGCGAGTGATCCAACGATCCTCGGCCCGGACCGGCTCGATCAGGTAGAGCGGCACGTGCCCGAAGCGCTGAGTCACGCGCACCGCGCACGGCACTTCGGCGCCCCGCACCCGCACCCGGACCCGGACCCCGGTGTCGCGCAGGAAGCCGTGGTCGTATTGCGGGAACTCGTCGTAGGGTTGTCCATCGGGGCCGATGCGTTGCACGCCGTACCCACGTTCCCAGACCAGACCCACGGCCACCAGTGGCAGCTTCAGGTCGGCCGCCGATTTGAGGAAGTCGCCGGCCAGCACGCCGAGCCCTCCGGAATAGATGGGGAAGGACTCGTCGAGACCGTACTCCATGCAGAAGTAGGCGATCCGGGGGACACTCGTCATCGCAGCGGCCGATCGGCTCGGGCGATCAGCGGCGGTCCTCGACCGCCGGCTCCTCCACCACCCAGCGCACCGATCGAGAACACGGACAGGTGCCGCCGACCCGCTTCAGCTTGGGCATTCTGCGGGTCGCATCCTCGACGGTGAGCTGGCCGGAGGCCACCCCTCGCAAGGTTTCGGCATAGAGCCTCATGTCCCGGCTCGCCAGGTAGGCCTCGGAGAGCTGCCGTGCCAGATGCCGTAGGTACTCCTCGACGTCGTTGAAGGTATCCCCGTCGACGCCGACCATGGTCCAAGCCGGCTCGCCCTTGCGGCGGAAGAAGCGGCGATCCGGCAGCTTCAGCAGGTCTTCGTAGGCCACTCCCTGGTGACGTCCCCGTGTGCGCTCGAACTCGTCCAGCACCTGCTCGGCCTTCTCGGGACGGTAGTCGGGGAAGCGGGCGCGCAGGTAGCGCAGGTTGATGTCCCGAATCATCCGCCGCACCTCCTCGATGTAGAGGTCCTGGGCGGGGCGGTTCTTCATGTCCTTGAAACCCATCTTGACGTTGGTGTCGCCGCCGCGCTCGTCCCCGAACATCTCGAGGGCGCGCGGGTACCATTTGTTGACCGACCGCTGCATGGCTGGCATGGTGATGAGCACGTCGCCCTGCGCCGCGCGTTTCGCCCACCGCCGCATCGGGATGACCCCCGCGGCCAGGTGGAAGGCCTCCTCGCGCAGCATCGGCGGCATGCTGTCCGCCATGGGCTTGTAGGCGCACACCTTCTGCATGGTGAGCTGGTACTTGCCGACCCGGTCGACCAAGGCGGCGAAGCACACGTTGTCCACGAACGAGTCGTATTCCAGGTTGAAGGCGTCGAGCACGTGCGATCCGGTGCCCATGGAGAGGATCTCCTCGACCATCTCCCGGCCTTGCACGCCACCCGAAGCCTTGCTCCAGTCCTGCGACAGCAACAGGTGGAACATCTGGTAGCCGTGACGCAGCTCTTCGGCCATCACCCGAAGCACCCAGAAGCGATCCTCGTCGTCCTGGGCTCGAGCCAGGGTGCCGGAGTGCTGCTGGATGGAGCCGAACTCGGTCGAGGCCTGGGCCCGGATGATCGCCAACAGATGCCGCGCCTCGTCCTCGGTCAGCTCGTCGGGGGCCAGACGCTTTTTCTCGCCGGCGTGTTCGCCGACCGAAACCCGGTCGGGCGTGTCACATTCCATCTTGGCGCACAGGCAGAAGCGGTCGTCCTTGGGAAAATACTTCTCCCAGCCGGCCATCAGGCTGTCGTAGTCGGGCAGCCAGTGCCGGCGCCAATGCTCGACCGCGTCGTGGTACTTCCGCTCCAGGGTATGTTGCTCGACCTTCATGAGGACTCCTGCGCGCTCGGTGGGATCTGGATCTCGAGCGCCAGGAGACCCGAGGGCGTGAAGCCCAGGGCGCCCAGGAAGCCCGCGACCCGTGTGTCCTTCTGATCCACCAGCGTGCGCACCGTGCTCGCCCCGCGGGCCCGAAAGTGGCGGAGGATGGTTTCGAACAGCCGCTTGCCCAGATCGCGACCCCGGTAGTCCGGGTCGATCCCGAAGCGCTCGATCCAGCCGCTCGGCTCCTCAAGACCGAACTCCCCGGCGCGCAGGTCTCCGAGCATGAAGCCCACGACGCGCCCGTCGGCCTCGGCGACTTGCGAGGCGTCGGGGTCGCGGCGCAAGTAGTACCCCACGCGCTGCTCCCAGACCTCGGGGCGGTAGATGCCGGTGATGCGCTCGTCGATTCGCACGATCGCGCCGATATCCAGCTCGTCGAGCGGTCGGACCCGCACGGCAGCCTCAACTTGGGGCACGCTCCTCCTCCTTCGCTGGCAACTGCCGAGAGCGGGCAAAGGGTAGCAGGTTTCGGACCCGGGTGCGCAACGCGTTCGTCGCCCCATGACAAACGGTGGGCGGGGATCGCTCCCCGCCCACCGCGTTGCTACCGACTGCCGGCGCCGAAGGGTTAGTTCTTCAGCACCGCCAGCTTCTTCTGACTCACGAACGAAGGCGAGCGCAACTGGTAGAAGTACACGCCGCGCGCCACCTTGATACCGGCGTCGTTCGTGCCGTCCCAGTTCACCGTGTGCTCTTGGCCACCGACGAAGATCCGGTTGGCCAGCGTCTTCACCAGACGCCCGCTCACGTCGTAGACCTTGATCTCCACCCGCTCCGTCTTGCTGAGCCCGAAGGCGATCCGAGCTTCACCGGACCGCATCGGGTTGTCGGAACGGAGGTTCATGAAGTCCACGAACGCCTTGCCCGAGCTGCCAGGACCGTCGCCAACGCCGACGATCGGGGCCAAGGAAGGCGTGCAGGAGCCGAACGACTTCCAGATATTCGGCAACAGATCGGTGAAGAACAGCCGGGTGCCATGCGACCACAGGCCGCCCAAGGAAGTTCTCCTGCTTCCCATCAGGCCGATCCTCGTACCGAGCGTGTACGTGCGGGCGTCCCGCGCCCCGTCATCGTTCGCGTACACGCTGGCGGTATACGGCGAGTTGCCGCTCCCGGTGTTCTCGTACCGAGCCGAGACGACGCCGCCGGCCTGAGCGTTCAGCACGTCGTTCTTGATGAAGCACGGATTGAACACGCCGTACGTCTGCTGCGTGGCGGCCGGCATGTTGCCGTCACCGGCGGAGATGCTGTAGATCGTGGTGTTGAAGTCGGCGATGTCATTCGCGATACCGCCGTTCTGCCGGTAATCGTCGAACCTCGCGGTGACCAGCATGTCGTTCTGGAAGAAGTTCACCGCATCGACCGACGTACCCGCCGCCCCGTTCACCATGTCGTCGCCCGCCATGAGCAGGCCACGCGGCAGGCTCCGCGCCGGATCGGCGCCCGCCGTCTTGAGGAACTGGTCCAGCAAGTAGATGTCGTTCGAGGTCTCGTCGAGGAACGGACCGAATGACTCTTCAGCGGCATCCCCGTTCAACCACACCATCTCCTTGTAGAAGTTCAGCAACATCGCCTGGCTCGGGCCATGCCGCGCGAACTTGCCGCACTCGAGCCCGCAGTTCGCTTCGTTGGCATAGCGCTCGCCGAACCGTCCAGAGGGCACGTTCGACTCACCCGCCACGACCTGGTAGAGGTCCCAGAGCGAGCCGGCCTGGCCCAGGTGCGGGCGCACGCAGACGTTGTTGTTGGTGCCGACGTTGCCTTCGACCGTCACGCCGTAGGCGGCGCTCCAGCCGCTGTGCGCTCCGCGTCTGCTTGCCGAAGTCAAGCCGGTCGAGTCGGCCATGGCACACCAAGCCGCATGCTCGCCGCGCCGCTCGCCTTGATCCACGACCAGCATGCACGCCATGCCGGTCCCGCCGTACGGGAAGGCACTGTCCTTCCAGCGGTCGGGTAGCACCGAGAACTCGTCCCACCGCTTGTAGTCGCTGTTACCGGTCACCACCTGCGGGAAGACGAAGTTGGTGTCGGGACCCAGGTCGTACGCGATCGCGTCCCCCACGATCGACTTGCGGAAGAAGTACTCGACGTGGGCGCCCGGCGTGAGCAGGCCGTGCGGGATGATCTCCGTGTACTCGAACGTCTCGCCACGGCTGCCGGCGGGGTAACTCCGCACGACATTGGATCCCGGACCGGACGCCGCGAACTCGCTGGCCGCCATCCCCGAAGCCGCGAGCGAATACTCCGCGCCTGGCCAGTTGGGGTCCGTTGCCTGGAAGCCCGGAGGCGGAGTCTGGGTGCAGCGAATGAACCGGGTGTCGTTGGTGGTCTCGGTGTTGCCAACCACCTTGTCCTGCAGCACGCAGCGGTTCTTCCGGATCCCCAGACTGATGAACTTGGGATCCAGCTCGTTGTACATGCTGGCGTACTGCCCCGGGGTGAGCAAAGGCAGGTTGCCATCGAACGAGGTGCGCGGGAACTCGTTCAGCTCGACCGTGTCGCAGCGCGCGCTGTTCCACACGTTGGCGGACCAGCCGCTCCGCAGACCTCCCGCGTCCTGAGCGGCATGGGTCGAACCCACCCCGCCACCTCCGGTGCCGTAGACACCGTTGTTGGCCATGTACTGGCCCCAGAACGAGGTGTCGCCCGAGACCGAGACGTTGCCCACCGCACCACGGGGCGCTCCGGAGACCGTCACGCGACGGACGAGCCCCGAAGTCCGGTCGCCGATGGTCACGTAGTTGCCGACGCCCGGCAGGATTCGGAACACCAAATCGATCCGTACGTTCTCACCCGAGGCCGTGCAGTAGGCCGTGTCACCGGCTACTACGTGGGCACCATTGGCACCACCCTGTCCGGTGTCATCCGACTGGTTGAACCCCGTCTGGACCAGCACGGAGGTCGTGTCGAACCCGTTCCCGGCGATCGCCGTGGGTACCTGGTTCGTCGAGTTCACCGGGAAGCAGTCGTTGAACCGATTCCAGATGTCGAGCGCCAGCGCCGCCGGCGGTGGAGCCGTCGCGAAGCCGACGGTGAAGTTGTCGTACGTGCCGCCCGAGTTCGGGCCGGTGGTCGGCGAGCATGCCGCTTCGGGGAGCGACGGAATCGTGTAGCACCGCGCCATCGCCTGGATTCCCACCCGGCACGAGTCCGGATGGTTCGGAGCGTTCGAGGACAGGATCAACTGGTCCTCGGACGGGATTCCGATGATGGTCTCGAAGCAGCCGCGGACGGTGACGAAGTTGAAGAAGAACGTGAACCGTGACTCTCCCCACGTCGCCACGCCGTCCCCCGGTTGACCCAGAGTGGCCTGGTTCGAGGGGTAGCCCTGGTACGTGTAGCGGAAGCCGTTCCCCGTCACCGGGAAGTTGTAGATATTGAGGACCTGATCCCCATTGAAGACCAGCTTGCGGCTGGCGATCTCCGAGTTGATCCCCATCCCGTTGTAATCGCCGACCCCGCTCGACATCAGGTTGATGGTCGGCGACATGAAATGCTTCTGACGCATGTGGCTGTTGCGCCGGATCTGGGGGAGTCCGGCGGCGAAGCCGCCCGCATGCTTGTCGCTGATGTCGTGGTCGCCCGGCGACATCGCGTTGCCATAGCTGTTGCAGAAGCGGATCGCCGCTTCGGCGGCACCGCACGGATCGGTGATGCCGAGCGAGGCGTAGTCGTGCAGATGCGCGAACACGCCCGGCGGCTTGCCGGTCGAGCGCCAGCGGTCGAAGGCGGTCTGGGTGTTGTCGATGTCACCGGCTGCCGTCAGAGGATTGGCGATCGCAACGCCACCGATCGTGACGCTGGTGACGAGCGCCGCCCCGTTGCCACCGGAGCTGTAGCCACCGGCGTTGCCGCTGTTCTCGTCGTCGAAGCCGCGGTTGGTCTTGACCCGGAAGACGAGCCGCACCACATGCTTCGTGCCATCACGCGGGCTCACCGGGCAGGTGCCGATGAAGGCGGCAGGGATGGTGATGCCTGCTCCTCCGTTCGCGGCCCCCAACGCATTGTTCCCCCAGATATTCTCGCCGCGTACTAAGGTGCTGATGTCGATCACCTCGGAGAGCCAGCGATGGTAGGGATCGCTCGGCCGCTCGGCGTCGTACAGATCGTGCAGCGCGCCGTCCGAGGCGGTGAAGTCGTTGTTCACCCCGCCCACCGGCTCCACCGGCTTGCCGTAATAGGCCTCGAAGCGATCGATCGGCTCGGTGGAGGAGCCACCGGCGATGATCGTCTGGTTCGCCGAGATGAAGGCGGGAATCCCTCCGAACGCCGCCGGAGCCAGCGGGTCGCCCCATGGATCGAACATGAAGTAGCCGGCCTGGGAGTTGAACGTCCCGCTCCGGCGCACGTCCATGTTCGTGGACCGTGAGTAGTTCCACACGACAGCCGCCGCCGCGCTCAGGTCAACGTCCCGGTACAAGATCTGGTCCCACTGCGAGCCGTAGCCCGGGAAGTGCTTGTCCGTGCCGCTGGAGCGCAGCGACCCGGTCTGACGGCCGCTGTTGTTCCCCTGGTAGTTGAGGACGTCCGAGTTGAACGGGTTCCCGGTCACGTTGTCGACCGGCGTGTTGGTACCGTGGGCATTGAGTCCGCACCAAGCCTTCATGGTGCCGCCCTTGGTCTCCATGTGCCAGTAGCCGACCACGCCGAACGTGCGCTTGGGAGAACCCTGGTTGATGACGTAGTTGCCCTGGTTGCCGTAGTCGAGGCAGAACCACGGACGGTTGACGTCGGGCAGGTTCGACGGACCGACACTGCCGAAGGGACAGGTGATCGGCCACCAGCCCATCAACGAGTCTAGGTTCGGAGCCGTGCCATCGGCGGCCTGGAAGTGGTCGAAGTCCCACACGCCGTTGTAGCTCGAGTTGGGACCCAGTCGACCGCCGACGATCCGGTTCGGTCCGCGCCCGATGTGATAGGGCCCGTAGCCGCCCGGTGTGCCATGCACGGTGAAAGCCGCGTGTGCGGCCGCGTCGGCGATGTGCCCGATCCAGACGGTGTCGGGATCCGCCTCGGCCACGCGCAACTGGGTCTTGGCCGCCCGGCTCCGCATTTCACGCTCGACCGGCGGCGGAAACCTCTTCACCGCGTCGGCGTACAGAAGTGCCGGCAGGATGACGAGGGAAGCTGCTCCAGTCAGCCCGAGCAGCAATGAGACTAGACATCTCTTTGTGCGACGGAACTGCATCTGCGCACCTCCATTTTCCTTCATGACGTGGGCTGTGTCTTGAAGGGCTGTGAGCTGGAAAAACAACGAGCGAGGTGACGCCAAGGACCGACCAACGCTTTGCTCTGCGCAGCGAGGACGGACTCCCTGCGGGCGACAAAATGCGAGCGGCAACCCCCTTTCCCTTCGGGAACGAGAACCGGCCCCCCGATCAACCCGCTCGGGGACCCGGTCCGAGACAAGAACATCGCTTGCGCTTGACTAAGAGTTAACTAGAATGGGCTGCGAATTCAACAGTTATCTGCAAAACGCCCGATTTCTTTGCCCAAGAGGAACCCGGGGCAAGGGGCAGCACGGCGATCCAACCGCTTCCTTTCGAGACGGTCCCCGGCTCGGGCGTGGCGCCAATCCGTTGACCGGCGGGTGGCTCGGCCCCTATCCTGGCCGGCATGCCCGCGGGGGTCAAACGGGATAAGTGGCCGTCTCCCATGACGAAACCCGACGCCGACGGCATCGGGTCACGGCGGCTCCTAGCGCTGCCGGCCGGGTTCATTCTGCTGCTTGCCCTGCTGCCTTGGCTCAGCGACTGGATCGAGAGCGGTGACTGGCCTCACACTGCGCGGGCGTTCACTGCCGAAGCTCTGGGTACCGCTGGAACGCTTGTGCTGGGGGCATGGACCCTGGCTATGATTCGCCGAGAGCAGCGCACCACCCTGAGGCATCCGGCTGAGCTCGAAAGGCTTACGCTCACCGATCCGCTGACCGGGCTGGCCAACCGGCGAGCCCTCGAGCGGGACCTCCCGGTGGCGCTCAGCCGCTCCGATCGACTGGGGGAGCCGCTTTCTCTCCTTTATATGGACATCGATCGATTCAAGCAGCTCAACGACCGCTACGGGCAGCGGGCGGGCGACGAGACGCTGAGAACTCTGGGTGCCGTGCTCCGCTGCTCGTCGCGGATCGGGACCGACACCGCCTACCGAGTGGGCGGCGACGAGCTGGTCATGACCCTGATCGCCGATCGCAAGGGGGGCGAGCGACTGGGCGAGCGGGTGGTGCAGGAGTTTCAGCGCCGCTCACCGCGACGATCCACCCTCAGCCTGGGGGTGATGGAGTGGGATCGCCGCTCGACCGCCGCGGACTTGCTGGACCGGGCCGACAATCGTATGTACCAGAACAAGCTCGGCGGCTGGGATGCGGCGCCGCCGGTGTCGCGGGCTGTCCAACCCACGACGCCCCGCGGCGGTGTTCCCGAAGCGCCCTAGCCGGCCGGCAGGGCGTCGGGCGTGTCGGGAGCCAGAGTAGGCCTCAACACGTCCGGCAGGGCCGGGGCTAGCCGGTGCACGACATCGGGCCGGGAATCTCGATGGGGCGGACTCCAGGGCCAGCGCCCGCGAGCCGGATCCACGGGCCGCGGCTCACGATGCCAAGCGCGGGCCGCCACCTCGCCCTGAAGGGCGTCGGCGAAGTCCGGGTCCACCGCCTCGGCAGCCATCCATCCGTCGATCGCTCCGTCGGGGGAGGTGATCCGCTGGGCAGGCCCCTGATGCCGGGCTGCCTGGCGCGCGATCCAACTCGCCACCCGAGGCCTCAGGTCGGCCAGCACATTGAAGCAGTCGTGCGCGCCACCCGGGTAATAGATGAGTTCACGCTCGCAGCGCGCGCCGTCGAAGATCCGCCAAGCCTCGCTGCCCGGGGTGATCATGTCGCGCCCCCCGCCCGCGACCAGCAACGGACGCCGCAAGCGGGGGAGCATGTCGGCCAAGGTGATGCGGTGGATCGCCGCACCCATCTCGCGCTCGTCGATGTCGTAGAGCGCCGCCAGCTCGCGGCGCATGCTGGCGAGCGTCACGTTCCAGTAGATGTCGGCTGAATAGGGGGGGCTGATCGCGGCGACCGCCTTGACCCGCGGGTCATGCGAGGCCATGCGGATCGCCAGGTAGCCGCCGAGGCTCATGCCGAAAAAGACCACCGCCTCCGGATCCAGCTCGGGACGGCTCTCGATCTGGTTGAGCAAGGCGACCCCGACCGGTCGGGGCTCGGCCACCATGGAGAGGCGGTGGAAGGTCTGGCCGAGGCCCGGGCCGTCGAACGTGATCACCGCCAGTCCGCGCTGGAGCATCGCTTCGGCCCACCAATGCATCTCCTCTTTGACGGCGTTGGTGCCGTTGAACAGCACGGCCACCGGTGCCGGCTGTCGATCGCGTGGCCGCCTCAGGTACCCGACCATGGTCTGGCGACGGAACGTGACCTCGAAACGCTCGGCCGGCGGGTCGAAGAGGGGGCCCGCTGCGGCGTAAGCCCGCACGCACGCCTGGTGCAGGATGCGCTTGCGCTCGATGTCCAGGAACATCACGTATTGGGCGAAGTTGTAGGCCGAGGAAGCGGCCAGGAACCGCTCCGCGGCCTGGTCGCGCCGGCCGAGCTTGAGCGCGTCGCGCGCGCCCTGCTCGTGCTCGCGCCCGAGGCCCTCCCACTCGTCGACCCACGACGACAGGCTGGTGATGCGGCCGAGCACGCGCTCCAGATCGCGGGGCGATACTCCCGCGTTCGTGAACTGGAGCTTGGCCCAGGGCGGCATCTGCTGGGCGACCCCGAGCCGCAAGCTGAGGCGCACGAATCCGGGCCTCAGAAGCTGGCTTCGCAGCAGGTGTGGCACCAGGAACTCGAGACGACCACCGCGAACCGCCATCGTAGGTGCTTCCTCTTGGTCTCGGCTGAGCGGCGTCGAAGCGACGACCCCTCACGAGCCGGCAGCATCGCGCATGCCAGCAGTCGGTGCCGACCGACTCGACGCTTTCGATGCGCCGGGTGGCCAGAATTGACGGGTTTCCGTGCGATCTCGAGGCTCGAGGCAGCGCCGGAACACGCCTTCGGCTCGATCCACCGGCGGATGGACCCATGGACGTGGGGAAAGAAACGGTGGCCGATGGGGTAAACGCCGCAACCGGAGTCAGCCGATCTCGCGGTCCACCGTCGCTCGATACACTTCGAGCAGCCGCAGAGTGGTCTCGCGACCCCGGATCGGGAGGCCCTCCAGGGAGGCCACCGGCACGATCTGCTGCACCGAGTTCGTGAGCATCATCTCGTCGGCTTCGACCAACTCGGAAGCCGCGAGCGGTCGCTCACGGGCCGGGATGCCCAACCCCGCGCACGCTTCGAGGGCGAAGGCGCGCGTCAGACCGGGCAGCACGCCGGACGACAGCGGTGGGGTGAGCACTTCGCCGTCGATCACCGCCAGCAGGTTGCTGACCGATCCTTCGAGCACCTGGCCCGTCGGGCTCACCAGGATCGCCTCGTCGGCCCGGGCGGCGCGCGCCTCCTCGCGCGCCAAGTGGTAGGCGAGGCGGCTCGTGGTCTTGTGCCTCCCGAGCGACCCGGGCTCGAAGGGCAGCCGGGAGAACGTGGCGCGGGCGCCGAGCACGCGGGTGCCGGCCCAGAGTCGCCCTTGGAGGGGCTCCGCCTCGACCCAAGCGCCCGCCCGCGTGGGCCGGCCTCCCGGGATGCCCCGGGTCACGGTGATGCGGATCACGGCCTCGGTCAGGTTCATCGCCTCGAGAACCTGCTGGACCGCCTCCCTGAGCCGCGACGGTGAGGGCATGACCGGGAACCCCAGCTCGGCCGACGACAGCACCAGCCGTTCGAGGTGCCGGTCCCACTGAAAGGGGCGTCTGGAATGGACCCTCAGGGTCTCGAACAGTCCCTCCCCGTCGCGTGCCCCGCGGTCGAACAGGGAAACCACCGCGTCCGCTCCGCGGCAGAGTCGACCATCGATCCACAACACGCGCTCCGGGACGCCTGCGCCGTGCGGCGGCGGAACGCTCCTCAACCGACTTCGGCCAGCGCGGGGTCCAACGCCAGACGCCCGATCACCTGCTCCACGGCCCGGCGGATCCCCTCCGCTTTGTCGAGCGTTTCCAGGTACTCCTGCTCGGGGTCGGAATCGGCGGTGATCCCGCCGCCGGCCGCGAAATGGACGGCGTCCGGGGTCACGGTGGCGGTGCGGATGGCGATGTTCCAGTCCGCGTCTCCGCGCCAGTCCACGTAGCCCAGGCTCCCGGTGTACACGTGGCGCCGCACCGGCTCGAGCGCGTCCAGGACCTCCATCGCTCGGATCTTGGGGGCACCGCTGATCGAGCCGCCCGGGAAGCAGGCATGGAGGAGGTCGAATGCGTCGAGCCCCGAGCGGAGGCTGCCGGTCACGGTCGAGGTCAGATGGTGGACTTGGGGGAACGTCTCCAGCTCGCACAGCCCGGTCACCCGGATCGAGCCGGTCTCGGACACTCGGCCGAGATCGTTGCGCAGCACGTCCACGATCATCACGTTTTCCGCCCGGTCCTTGCCGCTCGCCAAGAGCTCGGCGGCGAGCCGCCGGTCCTCCGCGGGGTCCAAAGACCGTGGACGGGTCCCCTTGATGGGACGGGTCTCGACGCGCCGCCCCCTGAGTTCCAGGAAGCGCTCCGGGCTGGCGCAAGCGATCGCATGATCATCGGCGGCCAAGAAAGCCGCGTACGGCGCGGGAGAGCAGGCCGCCAGGGCTGCGGCCAACGCCAACGCTCGCTCCCCCGGAGCGGCCGGCTCCACCGAGCAGGACCAACGCTGCGAGAGGTTGGCCTGGAAGAGGTCGCCGGCGCGGATGTGCTCGCGCACCCGATCTACGGCACGTCGGTAGCCGTCGCGGTCGAAGGTGCACGCCACCGGCGGGCCGCCCCGCCCTTGGGGAGGCTGGGGTCGAAGGAGATCCCGAGGGGCGTCCAGCCGACGCCGAAAGCGACCCAGGCGCTGCTCGGCCCGTGCTCTCCGCGCGCGCCCTTCGAGCGGCAGCCCGCTCGAAAACAACCAGGAGCGGCCGGTCCGATGATCGCAAGCGCCGACCACGTCGTAGAAGCCGAGGAACGCATCGGGGAGCTTGAGGTCGTCGCGAGCCCGGCTCGGGAGGCGCTCGAGCCGGCGCCCGAAGTCATAAGCCCAGTACCCCACGACGCCGCCGGTAAACGGCGCGGCCGCGGGCGTGGCCTGGCGAGCCGGCCGGCCGGCCGAGAGCCGCCGCCACAGGGCGATGGCGTCGGCGTAGTCGGCGCCGCGGAAGACGGCGAACGGCTCGGCACCGAAGAACGACCAACGCGAGCGCTCGCCCTCGAGGGCGGAGTGAAGCAGGAACGGATACGGCAGATCCGCCAAGGGCCGCGCGGCGGCGAGCGGGTCCGCAATCTCGACTTCCCGGCAGACCGGGAACTCCGAACCGGCGGACATCCTCGAACACTAGGGCGCGATCCGAGTCGGGTCAATGCAGCGGGGCCGGCCCGACCACAAGGCAAGGCCCCGTGCCCTTGACAGGCGCGGAGGCTGGGTGGGAGCCTGATCCGGCATCGCGAACGATGCGAAGCTGGAGCGCGCCGGGGTGACCGCCCAGCATCACGCGGCGGGCGGCACCCCGGCGCTCGCGTTCCTGATGTGAGGATAGAGGCACAGAAGCGGCGGCCACGGAAAGGCCCGCTCGACGCAGGGAGGCGCTCGCCTGGGCAGTTTCCTCATCCACTCCGGCACCCTGGTCTGCATGGATGCGGCCGGCACCGTGCTGCGGGGCGATCTGCTGGCCGTGGACGGCGTCATCGTCGCCCTCGGCCGGGACGTAGAGGCGGCGCTGGGGGCCCTGCCCGGTGGACGAGCGGCGGCGTCCTACGACGCCACCGGTGCGCTGGTATTCCCAGGCCTCGTTCAGGGCCATCTCCATCTCTGCCAGACCCTGTTTCGCGGCCTGGCCGAGCAATCCGACCTGCTCGGCTGGCTCACCGAGCGGATCTGGCCGCTCGAGGCCGCGCACACCGAGACTTCGATCGCGGCCTCGGCTCGCCTCGGCCTGGCCGAGCTGCTGGCCGCCGGCGTGACCTGCGTCAACGACATGGGCACGGTGCGCCACACCGAGGCGATCGGCACGGTGCTGGAGGAAGTCGGGATCCGCGCCATCTTCGGCAAGGCCCTGATGGACCGAGGAGCCGGGGTGCCGGTATCGCTACTCGATTCCCCTTCCGCGGCCTTGAGCGAATCCCGCGCGCTCAGGGAGCGCTTCCACGGGGCGGCCGGCGGACGGCTTCAGGTGGCCCTGGGGCCCCGGTTCATCCTGAGCTGCAGTGATGCGCTGTGGGACGGCGTGGCCTCCGAGTCGGAAGCGCACGGGCTGCCGATCCACACGCATTTGGCCGAGAGCGCGGGGGAGGTGCGGCAGACCACCGCGGCGGTTTCTGGGAGCGCGGTGCGCTACTTCGCGACCCGTGGACTGTTGACCGAGCGCTTCGTGGGAGCGCACGGGGTGTGGCTCGATCCCGACGAGCTCCAGCTTCTGAAACGGATGGGCGGCGCCCTGATCCACTGCCCGGGCTCGAATCTCAAGCTCGGCTCGGGGATCGCCTCGGTGTCCGATTGGGTGGACCTCGGCCTCAAGCGCGGGCTGGGCTCGGACGGGGCGGCCTGCAACAACCGGCTGGATCCGTTCCACGAGCTGAGCCTGGCGGCCGGTCTCTCCCGCGTCCGCCGCCCCGAGCGTCCCGTCGCTGCGCGCGACGTGGTAGCGCTCGCCACCTGCGAGGGGGCGCGCGCCCTGGGGCTCGGAACCGTCATCGGCTCGCTCGAGCCCGGCAAGCAGGCCGACGTCGTGGTGGTGGATGTCTCTGGTCCGCACCACGGTCCCGATCCCGAGGCCGATCCTTACACGGCCTTGGTCCACGCCGCGCGCGCCGCGGACGTGCGGCTCACCCTGGTGGCGGGGCGCCCGCTCTACCGGGATGGGCGCTTTGGCACCCTGGATCCGCGGGCGGCGGTGGCCGAAGCCCGGGCCGAAGCGCGCGGTCTCGCGCGGCGGGCAGGCTTGAGGGCGGCGGCGTGATCATCGGTCCGTGCCGAGTGATCTCCGGTGGCCCGGAGCCCCGAGTGATCGAGGACGGCGGGGTGCGTGTGGTGGGTGCCCACATCGCCCAGGTCGGGAACGCCGGAAGCCTGGCGGCCGCCCATCCCCAGGATGCGCTCTGGCCGGCGCGTGGTCGCGTGCTGATGCCGGGATTGGTCAACACCCACGCGCACCTCGCTCGCCATCTGGCCCGTGGGCTCGACCTCGGCGGTGCCGCCGATTGGGAACGTTACGATCGAGCGCTCTCGCCGGAGGACGTGCACTGGGCGGCCACCGCCGCGCTGGTCGAGGGCGTCCGGCACGGCGTGACGACGGTGTGTGACTTCCACCGCTCGGGAGGATGCCTGGACCGGTCGCTGTCCGAGGTGGTGGGCGCGGCGCTTCGGGTCGGGGTGCGGGTTGCCACCTGCTACGGGGCGGCCGACGACGATTCGCCCGCGGAGCGTCGCGCGGCGCTGGAGGAAGGACTCGGCCTGGCAGGAGACCTGGCCCGACGCCGAGACGGGCGGCTGTGCGGTCTGCTCGGCGTGCGGGCACGGAAGATCTCGGGGATCGAGGGTCTGCTCCACGAAGCGCTGGAGGCGGCGCAGGGCCGGGTCGCGGTGCACGTGGACCTGACGCTCGACGCCACGCCTGCCGAGCGTCTTGGCGGGCATGCCTGGCCCGCGGACGAGTCGCCCGCGCTCTGGGCCCACGCGGAGCGGGCGCCGCGCCAACTGCTGGGCCGCGTGCAGGAGCGTGGGGATGCGCTCACCACCACCGGGCCGGGATGCCCCGGCGCACTGTTGCGCGAAGCCGAGGTCGCCTGGGGCAGCGACACCGGGGTCAACGCTCTGCCCCTGCCCGCCGCCGGCCGGGCTCTGCCGGCCGGTGCGCCGGATGTGGCTGAATATCGCCGACGTTTCGTTACCGGAGCGGGCTGGGCCGCCCGCCACTTCGGCGTCGGGCTCGGCGCGATCGAGCCCGGTGCTCCCGCGGATCTGCTGCTGGTCGACTACCGCCCGGCCACCGAGTTGTCGCCGCGCACGCTGCACGCACACCTCTCGGGCGGGCTGCTGCGGGCTCCGGTCTCCGGCGTCATGGTGGCCGGCGAGGTGCTCATGGACAACGGCACGCTGGTGTCGGTGGATGAGGACGAGGTGGCCGCGCGCGCCCGCGAGTGCGCGCACCGGGTGTGGCGGCGGATGTCGGAGGCGTAGAGCAGTTGCCGAATCCGGGCCCCGACAACTCCTCAGTCGAGTGGCCCGAGCAGATCCAGGATGCGCCCGAAGGCGACGGCGAGCCGCCCGCTGCGCCCGTCCGGCCCCAGGGGCCAGCCGTAGTCGATCCTCAGGTAGCCGGCCGGTTCTGGGATCCCCGGCCGGTACAGCAGGGACAGGCCGACTTCGCTGAGCCATGCGTCCCGCGGTGGCCAGTTGCCTCCCGGGCGCCCCGCGTTTCCAAATGGGTCGCGGCCCCACACCGCACCCGCGTCGGCGAAGATCCCGCCTTGGAAGGCGAGCGCCGGAGAATGCGGGATGCCGAGCCGCTCGAGGAGGTCTGCCGACGAGATCAGGTCCAGCCGCCCCAGCGCGTGGCGGCTGCCCCCCGTCATCCCGCCGATGAGAGACCGGATCGAGCGCGAGCCGCCAAGATAGAAGGACTCCTGGGGGACTGGGTCGCCCTCCAAACGGCCCCACGTGAGCTGGGGCACCATCGATGCGCTGCGGCCAAGCGGAAGCTCGCCGCCCAGCGCCAACCGTAGGCGCCGGTAATCGAAGTCGCTCCCGAGACGTCCGCTGGCCCACCGGTACGCCCCTTCGGCCACGCAGGCCGATCGCGGGATCCGCGCCGTAGCGACCGCCTGCAGCTCGCGTACCCGCCCCCGGGTCGCAGCGAGATTCTCCGTTAGCTCGGGTCCCCCGCCGAGCAGCGTCCAGGTGGTGGTGGTGACGAGCGGCCTCTCCAGCTCGTCTCGGTAGCCGGTGGCCAAGGCCGACGTCTGGGTCCTGCGCTCGAGGGTGGCGCGGAATCCGTCTCGACGCAGGTAGTGGGACCGGTCGCTGCCCGAGATCAGTGCACGCGCCATGGCGAGCCAGGGGCTGTGGGGCTCTGGGTCCATGTCGCCGGTGAGCCTTCCGGCGAAGGCGCGCAGCGACCACCGGACGTCGTCGCGCCAACCGCTCCAAGACTTGCGGACCTCGCCCCCTCCGAGCCATTCGTCGGGGCCCGCCGCGTACCCCAAGCGGCCGCCGATCGATCCCCGGCCCTCGGTTCGGCCGACCGACAAGGCGCCCCCCCAAAGCGGCCCATCGACGCGGCTGAACCGAAACCACGGCGCCGGCGAGATCTCGAGACGGGAATCGGCGCCTGGCCTGATCGCGGGGTGGGTGAGTTGGAAGACCAGCGCGCTGTCCAGGCCGGTGGTATCGAGCGGCGCGGCCGAGGCCCCGAAGTAACGGTCGGTCGAATCGGCGAGCCCGCGCAGGAAGTCCCCGAGCGTGGTGTCGGGGGAAGTCTGCGCGTAGGTGGGGCGCGCCGCGAGCGCGAGAACCATCGCCCCGATCCACAGGCGGGGGCCGATCAACGCGTCTCGCTGCGTTTGAACAGCCGGTCGTCGAGCCCCTCGTTCAAGGCATAGTCCTCGTACTGGATCGAGAGGTCGAACGACTTGCCGAGCTTGGGCAGCGGCACCGTGGTCTCGCCCCGCAGCAGCACCCGGCGCAGCACCCAATGGCCAGCCACCCGCTGCCGCTCCACCACCATGCGGTCGACGCCGCGCAGGATCAGGGGCAGCGGTGACCGCTGGAACCGCAGCTCCTCGCGGGCGATCACGAAGTCGTTGGTGTCGACCCATACCAGGCCACTGGGCTCGTAGCCGGCGAGCGGCGAACGGGGCTCGAACTCGAGGCGATAGATCAAGTGGTCGCCGACCAGGTCACGACCCACGATCCGGTACCGATAGTCACGACGGGCCCGCGGCTGGAACGCGAAGTTCACCACCTCTTCTCCCGTGCCCGGCGAGAACTCCAAGTGCAAGTCCGCGTGCCGGCCGCGTCCCGGAGCCACTCGCCGCAATAAGACGCTGTGCACCTTGTCGGGTCGCTTGCGGAAGACGCGCCACACCGCCTCCTCGAGCAGCCGGGGGCGGGGCCCCCGCACGTCGCGCACCAGCCGCACCGCCACCGTGAAGCTCTGGTCTTCGAGCATGGAGTCCCGCCGGGCCTCGCCCCGCGCCACGCGGTCGAGGATCTCCTCCAGAGTGACCCGAGGCGCGCGCACCAGCACCTCCGGCACCTCGGTGTGCAGGGTATCTTCGGTGGCGAGGGTCGGCGTCGAGGTCTGCGGGGCGGCGAGCAGGACGGACGACACCAGCAATGCGCAGGCGGTAGGCATGGTGGCTTCAGGGGCGCGGCACGCTAGCATGGGGTGCGGCGGGCTCGCAACACACGCCACGCCTCGCGCCGCGCGCCTGCGACAACGCCGCGTTGCCGAGCTCCCAAGCCGGCCCGCCGCGCGGGCTTTGGGCCACGGAGAAGCCCGGCACGTCGCGTGCTGAGAGCCGGGGTACCCGGCGAGGGGGGTCGGCGTTCCCGAGGAGGAGATCCATGAAACTGCGTGCGTTCATCCTGTGCTTCCTGCTCGGCAGCGCGATCGCCGTCGAGGCCTGGGCGGCCGCGCCGCTCGAAC
Organism: Candidatus Eiseniibacteriota bacterium; assembly: GCA_036505355.1. GTDB lineage: Bacteria > Eisenbacteria > RBG-16-71-46 > RBG-16-71-46 > RBG-16-71-46 > WS-8. Next base: position 26,790 of record DASXTP010000106.1, read on the forward strand.
CCGCGGCCGAGATGTCGCGCTTGGCCCTCGAGGGCGATGGAGTGGCCGCTCCCGCACCGTCGACCCTCGCCTGGCTCGGCGAAGGGTCGGCGGCCGGCGAGGCGTTCGCGGCTCCCCGATGGGCAGGTCCGCGATGGGACGCGCTGCGTTATCGACCGCGTCGCGCGCGCTATGGCGTCGAGCGCTACGGGCCGCGCCCCGAGGGGTTCTCGCAGATCCACCTCGGGTTCCTGGACCCCGACGGCCGCCCGAGTCGGGGCCTGATCCTGGGGTTCCGCGGCGGCCTGGCGGTCGATCCACATATTCAGATCGGTGGGAACCTCGACTGGCGCCACACCTCCGACCGGCAAACCGAGGTGATCAGCGAGGGCACCGGGCCGGGCGGCGAGCCGATCGTCGTCCGTCGCGATCTCTCCCGATCCTCCTCGGAACTGTTTCCGGTGCTCGGGTTCCTCCAGGTGAGCGCCGGTTCCGGGTTGCCGGTGATCCCGTACTTCGGGCTCGCCGGCGGCTACGAAATCTTGTTCCTCTCGGCCAAGGATTTTCAGACCGGAGAGACGTTCGAGGGCACGTTCGGCGGCTTCGGGTGGCAGATGTGGGGGGGAGCCGCACTGCCGCTCTCCGGGCGGGCGCGGCTCAATGCCGAGGTGTTTGTCAACGATGCCGAGCTGAGCCGAGACGTCGACGACCCGATCACCGGGCAAGGCTTCCGCGAGACGATCGACATGGACGGGACCGGGATGCGCTTCGGCCTGGCGTGGGGGTTCTGACCTCGGGCCGTCGACACGGGTCCGCGGGCCATCGCCTGCGGGCCCTCATCGCGTGGCCAGATCGTCCCACGCCTCACGCACGGCCCATTCGTAGGCATCGGGTTCGTCGACCCGCCTGAGCAGCGTCCCGACCAGGCTGTCATGGGGGGCGAGGCTCGCGGCGCGCTCGAGGGCGGCCCGGGCGGCGACGCCTTCGCCGACGCCGCGCAGCACGATGCCGTAGCAGGCCCAGAAGACGGCGCGGCCCGGCACGGCGCGGGTCAGCCGCTCGAGCTCCGGTCGGGCCTCCGCTGGACGGCCCGCCATCACCAGGGCGTCCACCAGCTCGAACCGATAGTTCGTCTTGTCCGGTCGCATCCGCACCGCCACCCGAAAGTGCCGTACCGCGTCCTCGAAGCGATGTTCGTCCATGTCGTAGAGCCCGAGGTGATAGTGCGCCGCATTGTTGGCGGGATAGACGCGGAGCGCGCGCGCGAACCATTCCTTGGCGCGCACTGGATCGCCGTGCGTGAAATAGTAGTAGCCGACCACGAACTCGGTGCGTCCACGGCTGATCGGGAGGTCCTGGAACCGGGTGAAGCCGCGGTCGAACGATCCGTTGACGGCGATCCACGACGCGGTGTGGAACAGCGACGTGGCGAGAGCCAGCCCCAGCAGCGATCGCAACCGCCGGGGGCGGATCGGCTCCGAGGCCAGGGCATGGAGCGCGGCCGACACGTAGAGCAGCGCGTACGGGGAGAACAGGTCCCAGTCGCGCGGAAAGCCCAGGTGGAGGTCGCCCGTCACCCACGAGGCGAGCAGCGCCGGCCCCGCGGCCAACATCAGGAAGTTGGCCCGCGGGTCGCGCAGTCCGCGCGTGACCACGGTGCGCAGAGCGCTCGGAACGAACAGCAGCGAGCCGAGGGGTCCGATGAGCAGCTGGAGACAGTAGAAGTCGCGGGCGTGATCGAGCGAGAAGAGATAGGTGATGCGGCCGTGCTCGTGCGCGCCGAACAGCGCCAGCTCGACCATGTAGCGAAACTCGGCCACCGGATGGTAGTGGCCGCCGAGCGCCATCAGGCCCCAAGCGGCGGCGAGCCCGAGCCCCAGCCCGATCGCAGCGTCGCGTAGGCTCGCGGCGCGGCGCCCGGGCCGGGCGAGGCCCAGGACCACGAGCCAGCCGAGGGACGGCAGGATGATGGCGCCGGCAATGTTGAACGCAATGGCCAGCACGATCGCCGCGGCTGGGGCCAGCAGCGGCAAACGGCCTCTGACGAAGCCGAGGCCGCTCCATAGATAGAGCGCAAGGGCGGCGGTGAAGAACGTGTAGTTCTCGGCGTAGCCGAAGAACAACTGCGCGTAGCCCTGCGACAGCAGCACGGCCGTGGCCAGCCAGGCGATCCCGCGGCGCTCGAGCGGCCCATCCCCACCGGGCGCCAGCGTGCGGCCCGCGGTGGGGGGCGACTCGGCGGCCGGCTCGACCAGCGCGCGGCCCAGGGCGACGGCCAGCGGCAGGAAGAGCAAGCCGGTCGCCGTGCTGCTGATCGCTACGGTGTCGAACGTGACGTCCGAAGCGGACCGCCCCGGGGCGTCGAACCAGCGGCGGGTCAGCTCGTAGACGTAATGGTGAATGACCGCAGTGAGGGGCTGGCGAGGGTGGAAACGCTCGCCCAGCGGGATGTTCTGCAGCATGGCGCTCGCGTCTCCGAGGAAGCCGTGGCGGATCCGGAAGCCCCAGAGGAACGCCGCGGTGGCGAAGAGGAGCGCCACCCATCCCGCCCGGCGGATCGCCGGGGGCCACGCCCGGGATGGCGTGGCGGCTGCCGGGCCGTCGGCCGGCGTCGGGCGCAGCGCCCACACCATGACCGCCACCAGGGCGACGGACGCGAGATCGAGCACGATCGGCGGCAGGTACCCGTAGAAGTGGGATCCCCACAGCACGCGCCGCAGCATGGTGGCGCCGATCAGGTGCGAGATCCAGACCAGCACCGCGAGCGAGCCGAGCACGATGGTGTAGAACCTTTGCCCGGACGCGGCGGACAGCGGTGGCGCGGGGGGTTGGGAAGCGGTGGGCGCCGTGCCCGAGGGCCGGGTGGGCAAGCGGGGCGTCTTGCGAGGCGGCATTTCGGCTCGAGATGGTATCGCAGCCACACCGGGCACGCGAGGTCACGCCGGTCGCATGTGGGACGCCGGTCGCAGGTCGGAACGAAGTCCCGACGCGGCATCGATTCCCCCGCGCTCAGGGACGCGGCATCGAGCGCAGGCGGAAGCTCGTCACCGCGGGAATCATCGGACTCGAACGACCGCCATCACGGAGGATCGCCTCCGCCGCCTCGAGGCCCGACCACATCGCCGTGCCGGTGGTGGCGGCCGAGGGGAAGGTGCGGTAGTTGCCGGCGAAGTAGACGTTGCGGAGCGTGAGGCTGCGAATCGGGGGGTTGCGATAGTCGCGTAGGAAGACCGGCGAGTACATGGGCACCCGCGCGACGTGCGTCCAGAGGGGCTCGAACTCGAATCCGAAGACGGCGCGGAAATCCTGGCGATAGGCCGCCAGCAGCTCCTGGTCGCTGCGCCGGAACCCCTCGTGATGGCGTCCGGCGAGGTGGGTGACGAAGTTGATGCAGACCTCACCGGGCCCCCCGATGGTCGGGTTGAGCGAGTTGAGCATGAAGATGCCGCAGGCGTGATGATCCAGTGAGGCGAGATTCATCCAGTAGAAATCCGGCTCGACGCGCTGCTTGGAAACGCCGATCAGCGAGATCAACGCCGTGTAACGGATCTTGTCGAGTTCGGGCGTGGCATCCACCGGGACCATGGCAGTGTAGAGCTCGGTGGGAATCGCGCTCACCACGCACTCGGCCTGCAGGCGTTCCCCGTCCGCCAGCTCGACCTCGTCGAGCCGGCCGGCGGCGTGGTGCAGGCCGCGGACCGTGGTACGGGTGCGCACCTCGACCCCCTGGTCGAGCAGGAGCCGCGTCAGGCCATCGCACAGCACCTTGGTCCAGTTGTGCTGCGGAATGTAGCCGAGCGCCGCCGAGCCCTCGCGAAAATGGAGCCGAGTCCCCAACCACGCCGCGCTCACCTGGTCCAGGGGGAGCTGGAACTTGAGCCGCGCCAGGGGCTCGAAGAGCGTTTCGCGCACGCGCGAGCCGGCCCACCGCTCGACCAGCTCGCCGGCGCTGTGACCGCTCCAATCGCTCCAGTTGCTCTTGCCGAAGCTCCGTACCATGAGCCGCACGAAGCGCAGCTTGTCGGGGAGGCCCATCGGGAAGCGCAGGAAGTCCAGCGGGTCGGCCAAGTCGTACTGCCGGCCGCCGAGCCGAAAGAGCATGCGGATCTTGCGCCAGCGCACGCGGGGCAACGCGCCGATCAAGTCGAGGAAGTACAGCAGCGTGCGGTCGCGGTGGAGGATGTGATGGTAGCCGAGCGGATAGAAGTGACCGTGGCGCTCGAAGGTACCCGCCAAACCGCCCAGCTCGGCCCCGCGTTCGACCAGCACGACCTTGGGAACGCCCGCCCGAGCGAGGCTGTAGGCGGCGGCCATCCCCGAGAGCCCGCCACCCAGCACCAGCACCGACGGCAGCGGCATCAGCGACCCGGGGAAAGACCCTGCCAGCCCGGCGACCACTGCGGCCCGTACAGCGGATGGCGGCGCACCATTTGCCAGCAGCGCCGGGCCCGCAGTGCCGTCCACGCGTGGTAGTAGAGCTTGGCTCCGAGCAGACAGGCCCTGAACAGGGGGGTATGGAAGAACAGCTTCTGCAGCGCGGAGCGACGGAGGAGGGTTTCGACCCACGAGACGACATTGTGCCGGGCGCGGACGTAGGGCACCGACTCCGACGGGCCGCACACCTCGATGTGGCGGCGGTCGTTGGTGCCGATGCCTCGAGCCGCGCAGGTGGCCAGGTGTCCGACGGTGTCCGGGTCGATCCCCATGGTGATGGCTTGCACGGTGTCCAGCGCCACCGGGTCGGTCGAGCACAGAATCCGATCGGTGATGCGCGGACGCCCCGACTTGGGTCCGTTGCCTTCGAGGCCGACCGTGGCATCCATCAATGCCAGCACCGGTCGCATCACGGAGTTGAGATCCGCCAGCGCATCGTCGAGCACCAGGTGATACTCGTGGCGCATCTTGGGCAGGCAGCCCCATTGGTTCTTCAGCGCCCCGGTGATGACGGTCTTGGCGTGGGTCTTCATCACCGGCACCGTGACCAATAACGTCTGACGCAGCACCCGGGGCACGGCGATCTCGCGCAGCACGCGGCCCCTGGGCACCGGCAGCGTCTCTCGCTCTTCCCGGCTCAGGTTGACCCACTCGACGCCGGTTCGGCGGCAGACCTCCCTCATGCCGCTGCGGTGAAAGGCGGCCTCGACGTCCTCGAGCACCTGGTCGGCTTCGACCATGAAGAGCTTCCCCACGTGGTCCCGCATCTCGAGGATCAAGGCTTCCGCGACCAGGGGCGAGGTGATCGATCCGGGGATGAACAGATCCCAGCCCAGATTGACCTTGAGTGCTACCGGCGCGCCGGCCGGAATCTCGCGTTTCCATTCCACGGCGTCCAGGCAGCGTCGCACCGCCTGCCGCACGTCACCGCGGACCGGCTCCACCGCCACCAGGGATCTCGAACGCAGTTCGGCGGGGGGAGGCATTCGAGAGAGTCTATCGCATGCGCCAGCCAGCGACTCCAAGGGGTACCAGAATCGTGCGCGAGGGCACGCGGCCGAGCGGCGAACCGATCATCATCATCTCACGCGTCCCATCCTCTCCCGTTGACGACACGGACGACAGGCGTAGCATGGTGTGAGAGCCCGGCCCCAGAGAAAGGAGGCCCATCGCCCCAAGGCTACACTCCAACCCGCTTGCGCGGGACTCTTCACACCTCCCCCTAGTTCAGACCGCTCCTTCGACCCCTTGGCGCCCGGGGTCTCGCTTCGCGCGATCGATCCCTGCCGCCTCGGTTGGGAGATATGACCGATGCTTTGCCTTTTTATGGTTCTCACGCTGGCCCTTGGGCGTGTCCTCAGCCGCTCGTGGCTGGCGGGGCGCCCCAAGAGAGCCCGGTGCCCAGGACGAGCAGCGATGGCTATGTAAATTTCTTCATGAACTGGGAACCTTGCGTCCCGTCCGGCCGCTCCGACGAACGGCCGGCCTGCGACACCGACGAGGGATCCGTGCGACTGTATGGGTGGGTCGTTGCCGATGCTCCCGTCGCCGATATTCGGCGCGCCAAGGTCGAGGTGGGTTTCGAACAGGCCTTCGGCGCCCCTCTGACCGAATGGTGGGACTTCGTTCCTGGAGGTTGCCGAGAAGGTCTCCCAACCCTGGTGTTTCCTCGGCTCACCGCCTGCCCGAGTTTGTGGTCGAGGCGCCCCTATTCCGAGTTGCAGTATGCGCGGTACTCTGCTGATGCGCTCATCATGACCGTGGACATCCTTGCCAACCAGGGGGATGCGGGTTCCGTTCCGGCGGGAGAGGCACGTCTGCTTTTTACGCTCGAAATACCCTTCTCCCTCACGACGACCGTTCCGGATGCGAGTACTCCGGATCTGTCCTGTTCCTCGATGGTGCGCTCTACACCGATACCGACGGAGAATGGCTCGTGCCGGATCGGACGTGGGGAGGCTGGCTGGGGTGGCAAGGCGGGTACGTCAGCGTCCGCTTGCTGACCGCCGCGTCTCAATCCTCGTCGAACTGCGCCGGATCTTCCCTCCCGACGCCCGTCGCGAAATCCTCGTGGGGAAGGCTCAAGATCGTCTACCGCTGATTTCGAGGGCGACCGGGAGGCTCGTGTCGTTGCCCCTGGGCGCCCCACGCCGGGCAGCGCTTGTCCGGTCCCCTTTTCGTCGGCTAGGCTCGCACGGCCATGGCTCGCAAGTCCCCGCGTTCGCGCCGCCGCCAGCAGGGAGGGGCGACGCGTCTTCCGGGCCGTCGCAGGTCCCGTGCGGCGCCGGGTCGAACCCGTGTCAAGGCGCTGCGCAGTGCCGCCGCGGCGCGGCGTGCGCGCCACGCGCCCAAGGGGGCCGGCCGCGCGGCTCGGGTCCGGCGGGCTCGAAAGCCCGCTCC
>DASXTP010000107.1:0-14301 GCA_036505355.1 Candidatus Eiseniibacteriota bacterium
TCGCTGAGCGCCCACACCACGTCGTGGCCGCAGATCGCGAGCCGGCCCCCGCCGAGTAGGTAGGCGGTCAGCGAATCGCGAGCCGCATCCTCGACCGGGGGATACTGCTCCTGGCCTGGTTGCCACCACACCGCGCGGTACGAGCGCAGGCCCGCCGAGCGGTCGCCGAGCGGAGGATGGGCGATCAGCCCGCCCTTGAGCACGCTCGGGAGCCAGCCCCGGCTCACCAGGGCCTGCACGTAGAGGGAGTCCTTCGCGAAGCTGCTCTCGTCGGCGATCACCACCAGGATCTCGCCCCGCTTGCCGGTCGTGAATCGGTAGTGCTGGCCGGCGTTGTCGTCGCGGGTCAGGTTGCCGGTGTGATCGCGCGACTCGACGTCGAAGAAGTACTCGGTCTCGGGCGTGAGGCCGAGGAGTGGGACCGCATGGGCGGTCGACAGCGCCGGGCTCTCGGCCGTGGATTGCCCGAGCGCCGGCGTGGTCCCGTAATCGACGCGGCTCGACGCAAGAATGTCGGTGGTCCAGCCAATGCGCTGCACCGCCCCGTCGTCCACCGCCCGGACGTCTCGGATCACCGGGCCATCGAAGTCGGCCGTCGCCCCCACCGAGACGGTCCCGAGCGGGCTGGCGTCCGCGTAGGTCACGGTGATCGCGTCCCCGTTGGAAACCGAGAGCTTGCCGTCGCCATGGACCGCCGAGACCGCGGTCGTCGGCACCGTGGCGGTGTACACGCCGCCGCTCCCCGAGAGCGTCACGATCTCGGGCGTCGACTCGGTGGTCGAGGTGAGGCCCACCGTCACCGGCGCGCCGGCGTTCAGGTCCTCGACTCGCACCTCGATCTGGTCGTCCCGCCCGTAGCGGAGCTTGTCGATCTGGACCACCCCGCTGGTCCCGCCGATGCCGCCCGAGACCACCAGCGCGTAGGGCTGGGGCCCGAACGGCACGTTGGTCGCGGAAACCCGGATCTTCCATTTGCCGAGCGCCGGGGTGTTGAGCCTCACCCCCTCCTCGACGTTGAGCGGATCGGCCACGCCGCCCGGAACCGACTGGCCGCCCGCGAACACGTTGCCGACGTACGGAAGATTGCCGGGATCGGTCACGGAGAGGTCGAGATCGTTCACCAGCTCGACCGCCGCTCCGGGGGAGCCCTCCTTGTCGGTCCAGCACAGGGTGATCTTGAGCGGCTGACTGGCATCGGTGACGTTGAGCTCGTAGTCGGCGAACTCGCCGGTGGCGAGGCCATCGTTCTCGTCGACCACGGCGGTACGCTTCGGGTCCCCGGGGAAGTACAGGATGTTGTCGAGCTTGACGCGGCCCCAACCGACCGCCGTGTTGGGAATGTTGTTCCCGGTCATGTCGTTGTCGGTCGAGGTGATGGCCATGGCCTTGAGCAGCGCGGCGCTGGGATTGAACGCGTTGGCCGGGGTCGGCGCCCCGTTCGGATACCAGCCCTCGGTGAAGTACTGGCGGATCAAGGCGGCCGCACCCGCGGCCGCCGGAGTGGCCATGCTGGTACCCGCCAGGTTCTGGTAGCCGGTATCGTTGGCTCCGTAGGCGGACGAGATGCCCGAGAGCGGCAGCGAGCCGTCCCCCGGGGTCATCACCGTCGGCTTGCGCCGGCCGTCGGTGGTGGGCCCCTCGCTGCTGAAGCTGGCCTTGATTCCGGCGTTCGACCCGTTCTGCGTCGCGCCCACCCCCATCCCGTCCTTGTTGGTGGCCGGAGAGCCGACCGTGCCGGGTCCCGCCTGATTTCCGTTGGCGAAGCAGACCAGGAAGTCTTTGTGGTCCCACATGAACTGATCGATGGTCATGCTCTGGACGTCGTACTGGTTGAGCAGCGAGCCCCATGAGTTCGACGAGATGCGCGCCGCGCCTCCGGCGTTCCCGGCGTAGGCCGGGGCAAACAGCAGGCTGAGGTCGTTGGGTGCGTACACCGTGTCGCCGAACGCCCCGATGTCGTGGAAGTAGAGCTTGGCCTTGAGCGCCTGGCCGTCGTTCGGGTTGCCGGCGAACGGAGAGTCGTCGCCGGCGATGGTGCCGCAGGTGTGGGTGCCGTGATAGTCCGCGCCGGCGTGGTCGCCGAACGGCGCCTGCGACGGGGTCGATCGATAGGCGATGATCTTGCGGTGACTCGGGTAGTCACCGAAGTCGGTGATCGACACCGCGGCATCCCGGAAGGCGTTGTGGCTGGCCCTCACGCCGCTGTCCGAGATGTGCACCACCTGGCCCTCGCCGTGGAGCCCCATGTCCCAAACCCGCCGCGAGTTGGTGACGTTGGTCTGCACCACCCACTGGGCCGTGCTGTTGAAGAAGAAGCGCTCGGCCCACGGCTCGACCCAGGCCACCGGGTCGAGGCCGGCGAGGTCGGTGACACGTCCTAGGTCCAGGGAGACCCGCAGGATCTTGTTGCGGCCGGAATCGGTCGCCTCGAGCACGCTGCCGCCCAGCGCTTCGACCGCCCGGCGCGTCGCTCCCACATCGGCATCGGGGAACAGCAGCGCCACCATCGTGCCGCGCCCGCTGGTGCGCTGCATGAGCGGGGCGCCGCTGATCTTGTAAGCGGGATGCCAGGGGCCTGTCCAACGCACGAAAGGCAACGCCCCAATCGAGCTGGCAGCGCTCGGGCTCATGCGCGCCAGGAAGGCGTCGTCCGGCAGGTACGCAAACACCTTGGCCCCCGCCGATTCGAGCTGCTTGCGCTCCGCGTCGCGTACCGGCCCGCCGAGCTGTACCACGTAGCTCCCGATTCCACCGGGCGCGGGGGGCGCGGCCCGAAGCCTCGCTTCGATCGGCGGCTCACCGTCGAGCGTCGGATCGAAGTGGCGCCCGCCTTGCAGCCGGATCTCGATTCGCCGCGGGACGACGGGCGGAGGAAGAGACCCGCGCCCTGCGGCGCGCATCATCGGGGCTTCCGCGGAGCCGGCCTCGAAACGCTTGTCGGCTGAGAAGCTCGCTTCCGGCGACAGCGCGAGGCGGCCGGTGGCTCGATCGCGGGCGGCGACCGCCCAATGGTAAAGCGTGCGGCCGGGCGCGCCCCGCACCACATCCTGGAAGCGTAGCGCCGTGGCTTGGGTCGTGACCTGGACTACGTTGGGATCCGCCGCCAGGGCCTCGGCGCTGCGCCCCGCGAGCGGAGCCGTCGAAACAAAAACGACGTACTCCGATGCCCGATCGCTGCGGGTCCAGCCGAGCACCAGCGAGGCCTCGTCAACCACCGACCCCGATACGGGTGCTCGGGTCTCGACCGATGGCGCCGAATCGTGGCGTGCCGTGCTCGCGGAGGCCCCCGACGCCTCGAACGCGAGCGCGAGCCACACCATCGACAGCCACGCGCGGGGCCGGTGGAAGAAAGCGGAAGGGCGTCCATTCGAGGACTCCCGAGCTCGATCGATTCGCATGGAACATTCCTCCTGGCAACGTGTCGCGGCCGTGTCGAGTCCTTTGCGTAACGGACTCCGACGGCGCGCTGCCACGGCGGCTGCGGGGGCGGCCGAGTCGGCATCGCCATCCCGAATCGAGGCCCGATCCGCGGGAGGCTTCCTCGACGCCTCTGCCTGCGATCGAGCCAGGAGAACCTTGTTCGAGCTGGGTTGAGAAGCAGTTGAATGCAGCTCTTGCCCGGTGGAGGGAAGCGGGCAAGCCAATCGATATCAATCGGTTGGAAGTCCGCAGCCACCCAAGATCCTGGGGCGCCACCGGCCCACACCCGGCCGAGGCTGACGTTGCCGATCGAGTCTGCCCCCTGCTAGCGTGCCTCCACCGGGATGGAGGGCACATGCTCCGGCGACATGGAGGGAGGTTCGGCGCCGCACTGGTCACTGCCCTGCTCATTCCTCGGGTCTGCGCCGCGGCGACCGGCAGCGAGACTCGGGAGGCGCGCGCCGAGAGCCTCTACCAACGGGCTCTCGAGGGGTTCGCGCAAGCCTCACCCGATGCCCGACGAGCCGCGTTGGTCGATTTTCAGGACGCAGCCGATCTGGCCCCGCGTCGCTCCGATGTCTGGCTAGCCTTCGGCAACGCGTGCCTCGAGACCGGCCGGTTGGGCAAGGCACGGTCCTGCCTCGAGCGCGCGGCGCGGCTGATCCCCGCCGATTTCGACGCCTGGTCTCTCTGGGCGTCGCGTGGAAATGCGATTGGCTGGCATCGCTCGAGCGCTCGTCCCTGGACCGCGCCATGGAGTGCTTCGCACGAGCGAGCGCGGCCGCCCCGGATCGAACGGAGGGCTGGACCGCCACCGCCGCCTTGGCCCTCCTGCGCGGCCGCCCTCGCGAGGCCCTCGAGGCGGCGCTCCAGGCGCGCCGAGCCGACCCCGACGGCGCCGAGCCGCTGCTCATGCTGGGCTCGGCCCTCTACCGGCTCAGCGTACTGGCGTACTCCGACAGCGCGTTCCGCGCCGCGCGCGAGCGACTGCCCGCCGAGCTTTCCCGCCGCTTCGATGGCGATCTGCTGCTGGGTGTGGAACGCGAGGCGGGAGATGGCTCGTCGGCTGGGGTCGGTATCGAGGACGCGGCCTGGCAGGGCTCCGACCCGGACCTCACGACCACTGAGAACGAGGCGCGGCTCGACTATCTGACCCGCCTGAGCCTGGCTTGGTTCTTGTTCCGCCGGGGCAGCGAAGTCCGCTGGGACCAGCGCGCGGAACTCTTCGTCCGCTACGGGCCACCGGCAGCCATCGAGTACAACTCGGCCGAGGCACAGCTCGGGGGCAAAGAGCTGGAGTTCCAGTACCCGCGCCACTCGCGCGTGTGGTACGCGCCCGACCCCATCCCCTATCCCTACAACATGCAGATCTGGCGCTACCCGGACCTCGGCCTCGAGGTCGCGCTTTGGGATCGCTCCCTGTCTCAATCGTACGCGCTGCCCTATTCCTTCGATCGCGCGCTCGACCCGCTACCCGATCCGACCCTGGTCGGTGCCAGGGACGACCTGGTGGCATTGGCCGGAGGGCGTGGCGTATTCCGAGCCATGGCTCCCGGAACACACCCCATGAGCGTGGCGGGCATGGCATCTCAATTCCCGACCTCGAATGGGGTGCGCCTCCTCGCCCATGTGTGGGCCAAGGGAGAACCTACCGACTCGCTCTCGGGCTCTTGGGCGTTGGTCGACTCCCAAAGCCGAGTGGTACGTCGTGAGTCTCGCGCGCTCTCGATCTCGGCCTGCGACCCGACGGAGCGGCAGGTGGCCGGGTTCGCCGAGACCGTACCGTCCGGTGACTACCGGTTGGACCTGGCCGTGGGCGGCTCCGGGGGACGCCGGGGGGTCGCGCACCTGCGCGTGCACGTGGACCCCGTTCCCGCTGGGCTTTCGATGAGCGACGTGGTCCTCGTGTGCGGGGATCGGTCGGTCGCGGTCGGGTCCGAAGCTGTCCCGATCGAGCCGAGCCGAGATGCGTATCTTTCGAGGGCAACCACGGTGATCGTTTACTACGAGCTCGAGGGCCTCGCGACCGGCCAGGCTGGAGTTGGCCGTTTCGTCTACACCTATTCGATCCGTCGGGCCGAGGCGCGGGGTCGAGGCGTGGACCCCTCCCCGCTGTTCGAGGCCACGCGGGAAGAGGAGAACGTGGGCACCCACCGCCGGCAGTTCGTCGGCGTGCCGGTCGCCTCGCTGTCTGCGGGCCGTTACGAGTTGCGGATCGTGGTGCGCGATCTCCTGGGCGGCGAGTCGGTCGAGAATGCGGCGCGGTTCGTGAAGGACCAGCGTGGCATTCGCGTCGACCCGTCCTGAGCAGGCCACTCAAGGAGACGATCATGCCCGATATCAAGGTCGCGTTCTGGAACCTGGAGAACTTGTTCGACGTGGTGCCGAACGAGGTCTTCTCGGACTTCGAATTCACGCCGGCCAATGGTTGGGATCAGGCGGCCTTCGACGCCAAGCTCGCCAACCTGGCGAGCGTGATCCAGAAGATGCACAACGGCGCGGGGCCCGACCTCCTGGGCGTCGCCGAGATCGAAAACGAGGGCGTCGCCAAGAAGTTGTTGGCGGCCATCGGTCTTCCTCAGCTCAAGCTCGCCCCCTACCAGGATGCTCCCGACATCCGGGGCATCGACGTGGCCTTGTTCTTTTCGACGAACGTGTTCAAGGCCCCTCCGGAATTCACCAAAGGCCACGTTGTCCACCTCCGTTATCCGACCCGAGACATCTTCGAAGCCCATCTCGAGTTGAAAGGCGGCGGCGGAGAGCTGTTGGTCTACGTCAACCACTGGCCGTCGCGCAGGCTCGGCCAGTACGAGAGCGAGCCGGCCCGGATCACGGTGGCCGAGCGGTGCGGACAACTGATCGATGCTCGCCTCAAGATGGGCCGGTCCCGCTTCCTCGGACCCCCCAAGCCGACCATCCAGCAGTTGAACGACCTTTGGAACCACAACGTGCTCGTGCTTGGCGACTTCAACGACCAGCCTCACGACCCGAGCATCCTGGACTATCTCCAGGGCAGCAAGGACCTCGATCACCTGGAAGAGGTGATCAAGCCGGCCGCCGGCGGTGCGTTGCCGGAGGCCAAGACCTATCTGGGGAAGCGCGCGTACCTTTTCAACTGGATGTGGAGGCTTCTCGCCACGCCGGACCAGGGCACGCTCCATTTCGGGCCGGCGACCAATTCCATGAACCTGCTCGATCAGTTCATGGTCTCACGAGGGCTCTACTACGGAGAGCAGAAGCTGAAGATCGACCCTGCGAGCGCGAGCATCTTCAAGGCACTGGAATGACATCCCCCAAGGGGCGGCCTGTCGCGTTCGACAAGGAGACGAAGAAGGGCTTCAGCGACCACTCCCCGATCACGGCGGAGATCCGAAACGCTTGAGGGCGCTCGCTCACTCGAACCGCCTCCCCCCGGACGACGTCGCCTCGAGCGGCGGTCGCGCCTCACCGAACCGGGCCGTCCGCTTCTCCACGAACGCGCGCGTGCCCTCGGCCACGTCCGCCGTCTCCCAGCAGAGGCGTTGAGCCTCGATCTCCGCCGCCAGGCATTCCGCCAGCGAACGATGGCGAGACGCGGTCAAGGTCTGCTTGACCAGGCGGATGCTGGCTTGCGGTGCCGCCGCCAGGCGGGCCGCCAGCGTCGCCACCTCCTCGGCGAAGCGGGCGTGAGGAACGACCCGGTTCACGAGCCCGATCCGCAGCGCCTCGGCGGCATCGATCATGTCGCCCAGCCAGCACAGGTCGAGCGCCTTCGACGTGCCGACCAGTCGCGGCAGGAAGTAGGTGCCGCCCCAGTCGGCGTGGAGTCCGAGACGGACGAACGTCTCGCCGAAGGTTGCCTGGTCGGAGGCGATCCTCAGGTCGCAGGCCAACGCCAGGTTGAGACCACCGCCGGCGGCCGGGCCGTTGACCGCCGCGATCACGGGAATCGGCAGCGCGGCGAGGCGCGTGATGCCCTCGCGACCGGCCTCGAGCAGCGGGATGAACTCTTGGTACGAGGCGTCGCGCTCCTTGAGCCGCACCATGTGCTGGATGTCGCCTCCGGCACAGAAGGCCCGTCCCGCCCCGGTGACGACCAAGACCCGAATGTCCGCCTGCGCCGCCGCGCGATCGAGGGCGCTCGCCAGCGCCTCGCGCATGTCGTCGGCGAAGGCATTGAGTTTGTCGGGACGGTTGAGCGTGAGGGTGGCGACGCCTTCCGCCTGGGTAAGCAGGACGAGCTCGGGCATGACGGGCCTCCGGGGTTCGAGCAGCGGGTGCTGAAAAGTACGCCGCGGTTCGTCCCGGCGGCAAGCCGGACTCTGTCGTCGGCTACTCCGCCAGCGGTACGGTCGCCGTGACCCTCCCCTCGGACGTGATCATCCGGGCGAAGTAGAACCCCGACGGCGCGCGCCCGTAGCTGGCAGCGCCATCCCAGGCGACCTCGTGCTCGCCCGCGGCCTCGAAGCCGTCCACGAGACGGGTCACCTTTCGTCCCGCGACATCGAACACGTCGAGCCTGACCGGCCCCCCGCTCGGAAGCGCGAAGCGAAGGACCGACCCGCCCAGGCGCGGACGCGCGGCCAGCGTGATGCGGCGTTCGCCTCCCCGGGTGACGATCGGGTTCACCGCGGTCAGCGGGTTGCTGCCAGGGGAGGGATAGCGAGTATAGGCACAGTTGAGTGCATCCCGGTCGTCGCTCTCAAGGCTTCGCCCCGCCGTCCCAAAATACGAGGCGTACATGGTCGGACGACCGTTGCGGCGTTGGAGCTCGGTGTGGTGGATGCCCAAGGTGTGGCCCAGCTCGTGAGCCGCGATCGCCTCGACGTCGTAATCGCTGCCGTCGGTGTTCCAGTTGGCTGAGTTGTTGAACGAGATGTCGGCCTCGGTGATCACCTGGCCCGAAGCCAGCACCAGCGCGGTGATGGCGAGGCAGCCGCCGGTACAACCGTTGCCGTCGGCCCACACCACGGTGTTTCTGCCGTCGGTGACGAACCCGGCACCCGTGGTGCCGGAGTAGGTGAGCGTGTACGTGGCCGGCGTCACCAGGGTCCAGGCGGCCATGCCATTCTGCAGCGCGGTCGCCACTCCCGCTTTCCCGCCCTGATTGGCGGGGTTGTAAGACCACGAAATGGATGAGTTCGTCCAATGGGCAAAGCCCCCGGGATCGTCGCACGCGACGCGGGAGCCGAAGGAAGTCCGCCCCGCGGCGGTGTTTTGGATCATGCGAAACGCGTACGCGTCCGCGACGCCCAGGGTCGCCGCTCCGGTGACGACGAGGGCCAGGACCCGAACAACCGTGCTCTTCATGGCATCCTCCTGCGTGGACCTCAGCCGACTTGGTCAGCGGTTGGTCTGTGCGCGGACCTGACGGACCAGGTCTTCCAGGACCAGACCCTCTTCGCCACCCGGTACGTCGGCGCGTCCACCAGGGCCGGGCAGCAACGCGTGGCCGAGCGCCTGGCTGAACGCGCGACCGTTCTCCAGGTCGAACACGCCCTGGGCATGGTCGCGGACCGTGAGTCGGTCGGCGGCGCCGGGGAGGTCGACTCGGCTCAGGAAGAGCACGTAGTCGGAGCCCGGCCACAGGTCGGCCCCACCGACGATCAGCGTCGTGATTTCGCCGACCGTGCCCCCCATGAGGGTGAAGGTCACGTCGCCGTCGTGGCTGCCTTTGAGGATCTGGGACGGACGAACGCGGACGTTGGTGAGGATGAAGGTGTGATCGTCGTTCCAGTAGCTGTGGGTTTCCAGTACCCGGCCCTGAAGGACCAACTCGTTGTCGCTGGCGAGCTGATCCAGCCCCTGACGGATCAGGGTGGTGGCGTCCGCCTTGATGGCCGATGCGGTCAACGCGGCCGAAACCAGGGCGACTCGGGACACGATGCGGGGAACGTGCATGCGCGCCTCCTCCGTGAAGCACAGACTCCATGTGCCGAGGCGTCGGGTCTCACGGTTGTAGCCGGCCTGAGGAGTGCGTCCGCGAGGAGACCTCGACCTCGGGGCTGTTGCTGGGGCGGGAGAGACAACGCGGGGGACCTCGCGGTCCTGGCCCACGACACCGCCCACGTTCCAGGAGGCTCCGGCCGAGCCCCGTTTCGCTATCGGCCGGACGACTCCCCAGGTTGAGCCTGCAGTCCTTGCTCGGAACTGAGGCTCCCGTACCCCGAGGGCCATCGGCATCCAGGCCGAGGGCACCCGGCGCGGCCTCAAGATGGTCGCCACTCGGGTCGATAACTCTCTGTGAATCTTGCCATTGACCGGCGGGCCCCGCCCGCCTGGTGGCGTTTCCACGTGGGCATCGCATGCGTCGACTTCCGATCCTCCCGCTCGTCCTCGGTGTCGCTCCTCTGCTGAACGGAATCCTCGGAGCGTCGGCATCCGCGCAGTCGGTCAGCGTCTCGGGGTCTCAAACCGGCCAGACCGTGCTACCGGCCGCCGCTCCAGTGCAGGTGTTCCGCGTCGTGCTCGACAACCGGGGTCTCCTCAACACCGACAAGACGCTCACGTCCATCCGCTTCGAAAACCTGACCACCGGACCCGGCACCCAGGCCCAACGGGACGCGGAGTGGCAGACGCTGGAGCTGACCGCCGGGCTCCAGACCGTCGAAGAGGGCGTTCGCATCGACCCCGAGCCCACCTACACGGCCAACTTCGTCAACGGGGTGGCCCAGTTCAACGTCGCCATCAGCGTCCCGGCCAACTCGATCACCACGCTCAACATCCTGGGTGGCGCATCGCTCGTCGCCCGCGACGGCGACGTGCTCGATCTGCGCATCCCGAGCGGCGGCGTCACCGTGAGCGGGGGACTGGGCGGCGTCAGCGGGAGCTTTCCGATCAGCCCGGCCGGGAACTTCCCGGTGGATGGGATGAGCGCGGCGCAGATCGCCTTGACTTCGGTGGTCACTCCCATTCTCCCGGTGGGGTCGGCGCGCAATCTCACCCTCGACGTCGTGCTTCCCGCCAACGGCTACCAGACCGACCTGCTCCAGCGGTTCGCGGTCCAGAACGCGGGGACGGCGCGACCGGCGGACGAGATCGGCGGGATGGAGCTCTGGCTGGACGACGGCGACGGCAAGTTCCAGGCGGCCCTGGACACCCGGCTCGGGGGGCTGGCCTTCACCGGTGACCGCTGGCAGATCAGCGGGCTCTCGGTGCCGGTCCCGCTGGCTGGCATTCGAGTGTTCGTGACCACGGACGTGGCCGAGCAGGCGGAAGCCGGGCGCACGGTGCGCTTGTCGATTCCCACCCTGCCCGACGTCGGAGTCGGCATGGCGAGCGCCAACGACGGGCCCATCGACCGGTCGGTCGCCAATCCCAGCGCGCAGGCCATCGCGGTGGTGGACCGGATCACTCTCGCCTTCAAGCCGCTCGATCCCGGCCCGGTCGCCCCCGGAGCCGTCGCCGTGCCCATGCTCGAGCTGGTCGCCACCAACACCTACTCGGTCGCGAAGCAGCTCACCGGGCTCACCGTGGCCAACGCCACGCTGGGGCCCGGCAACCAGGCCGCGCTCGACGCCGAGCTGGACGCGCTCGCGCTCCGCGAGGACGCGGACGACGACGGCATCTTGGACCCGGCCAAGGATCCGTTGCTGGCGACGGCGTTCTTTCTCGGCGGTCGTGCCAGCTTCGGCGGTTTCGCGTGGGACCTGCCGGCCGCCGCTTCGCGCCGTCTCTTCGTGACCGGGGACGTGTCGCGGGGAGGCGCGGCGGACGGTGACGTGCTGCGCGCCTCGATCCTCGGCGCCGCGGATTTCGAGTTCGCGGAGCCAACCGCGATCTCGGCCAGCTTCCCGCTCGGGCCTGGGTCCTCCTGGTCGGTGGATGGCATGGTGGCGGCCGAGGTCGAGAACCGCGGCGCGCATGGCACGGCCCTGGGACCCAATGACGGCCCGGCCCTGGGGCTCGACGTGGTGGTGCACCGCAACGGGTACCAGGACGACACCCTCACCCGCCTCACGGTGGACAACCAGGGGAGCGCAACGGCGGCGGACCTGGCCGAGCTGCACTTGTGGCGTGACGGAGGGGACGGCGGGCTCGGCGGCGACGACCAGGACCTGGGCCCGCTCGCCCCGGTGGCGGGCGGTTGGGCCAGCGGCTCGCTGGCGGTGCCCCTCGGCTCGAACGGCGTCCGGCTCTTCGTTTCGATCACCGTGGGTCCGTCTCCGATCGATTCGGCCACGGTGCAGCTCGCGGTCCCGGTCGGCGGGCTCGAAGTGAGTTCCGGAAACGATGGACCGATCGACGACCCGGTCGTCAACCCCGACGTCCTGTTGCTCGCGAACCGGGCCCTGATCGCGAGCCTCGACGTCCAGCCGGACGCGGTCACGGTCGGGCAGCCGGTCACGGTGCGCATGACGGCGCGCAACGCCTCGTCGGAGACGATCAACAACGTGACCCCCGCGGCGCTGACGTTCACGGGCACCGCGGGCCTCTCGTACGCGGGCGGCCCGGCGCCGGCCTCCGCCAACCTCGCTCCGGGGGCTCAGCAGGTCTACAGCTGGAGCTTCGACGCGACCTCGGCGGGCGACGGGCGCTTCAACGGCGGCGCGTCGGGCGTGGGTGCCAGCAGCGGCGCGATCCGCGACGCCCTCCCCATCTCCTCCGATCTGGTTCGGGTGTTCTCCCAGGCCGAGCACCTGCCCTGGACCGCCTCGAGCGCCATGCCCTTGTCGGTCAATCGCGGTCAAACCCAGGTGGTGCCCCTGTTCCTCACTTTTGGCGACGATAGCGCGTCGTTCGACGCACGCGTCACGGCGATCCGCCTGCGGCTCGAGTCCGAGAGCGGAAGCGGTATCGTCCCCGCCGATCTGATCTCCCGGATCGCGGTCCAGGTCGGAACTACGACCCACGTCGAGCGCACCAGCCTCGAGAACGCGGGCAGCGACGTCGACCTCACCCTGGCCACCCCGATCCTGGTCGGGGCCGGTGGCACGGTCTCGGCCGCAATCTCTCTCGACGTTGGGCCCGGCACGGTGGTCCCCAACTTCCGGCTGGTGATCCCCGACAGCACCTACCTGGTCGCCGAAGACGCGGCGACTGGGGCCCCGGTGAAGCTGGCCCTCGAAGGGCAGACCTATCCGTGGCGCACCGGTCTGGCTCGCGTGGTGGCCGAGGCGACGGAGCTCGACGTGGCCGCCGTTCCGGGCCCGGCCCTGGACGCCGGGCAGGGGCAGACCGAGGTCCCGTTCGCGACGCTCAGGCTCACGAACCCGGGGGTGACGGGCGTGACGTCGGACGTCCGCGTCGCCTCGTTCGTCGTGACGCTTCGCGCCGGCGCCGGGGCCTTGGTCGCGATGCCGGCCAGCGTGGTCGAGCGCCTGCGCGTCCGCGTCGGCCCTCAGCTGCTCGCCGATCGCCCGATCACCGCCTCGGAGGACAGCCTGATCGAGCTCACGCTCTCGCCTTTGCTATCGGTGCCCGTCAACGCGCCGCTCGACGTACGGATCACCGCCGACCTCGCCGACCAAGCCGCGGTCGGCACCTACAGGCTCGAGCTCGGCGACTCGTCGCTGGTCGACGCGCGTGATCCCAACAGCGGAAACCGTGTGTCGGTGGTCTACGCGGCAACGCCGGTGGCCAGCGACCCGGTAACGGTGGAGACGGCGGCTGAGTCTCTGGCCGTGCTCGGGGTGCCGCAGATGCCCGCCTCGACCGCGGTGGGGAGCCAGGGCGTGGTGGCCCTGCACGCGATCCTGCGCCACCCGGGGGCTCCGGGGGCCGCGGCAATACGGGTCGACAGCCTGGTGGTGCGCTGCGTCGACGAGGGACGAAACCCGCTGGCGCCAGGCCTCTACGTCGAGCGGCTCCACGCGCGCTGGCAGGGTTCGACCGTCGCCACGCTCGCCGACCCCCCGGCGAGCGGCAACACCATGATGCTCGGCCTGCCGGGGCTCGCCCTCGAGCCTGGCGCCCGCGACACGTTGACTCTGGTCATCGATTTCGAGGTCGGGGCGCCGCCCACCTCGTTCGAGCTCATCCTCGCCGCCTCCGGCTTGATCGCCAGCGACGCCAACACCCGCGAGCCGGTGACCACGGCGGCGGAGAGCGGGTTCGAGTTCCCCATCCTCTCGGGGCTCGTCCGGCTCGCCGCCCCGGCGCGAACCCTGATCGCGGGCCTCGACGACCGCATGCCCGCGACCTTTGCCGCCGACGGCGCTGAGGTGACGGCGGGTGACATCACGCTCGCCAATCCAGCCGCCGCCGGATCGGGGAGCATCACCGTCGACCGGCTCGATGTGCGCGCCGCGGACGCCGGGCACAGTGCCCTGGCGATCGGCGACGTAGCCGCCGCCGTGCGCCTGGTTTTTGGCGCTGCCACTTGGGCCGCCATCGGCTTGCAACCCGGCGACTCGGTGGCGGTGCTCTCGGGGGCGCCGCTCGACCTCGGGCCCCAGACGACGGATCGGCTCGCCCTGCTGATCGTGCCGCGCTCGCGCTCCTTCCCCGGCTTCCGTCTCGGCTTCGCGGGGCCGGACGTCGGCGTGGTGCAGCCCGCCAACTCGCTGCTCGAAGTGAGCGTGGAGCCACCCGCCGGCGCGAGCTTCCCGTTGTGGACCCAGTTCGCGAGCCTGACCACCGCCGACCTCGAGGCGAGCTATTCCAACTTCCCCAACCCTTTCGCCGCCGGGCGCGAGGCGACTCGCTTCGCCTACTACCTGCCGGCCGCGGGTCGGGTCACGCTGTCCATCTGGACGCCGCGTGGCCAGCGCGTCGCGTCGCTGGTCGAGAACGCGCCGCGAGCCGCCGGCTTGCACCAGAGCGACGCATGGGACGGCCGCAATGGCAGGGGCGACGTGGTCTTGAACGGCGTGTACGTGGCCGAGATGACCGTGCGGCTCGACGACGGCGGGACCCGGCGCCTGGTCCGGAAGGTGGCGGTGGTGCGATGAGGGCGCTGGT